>NZ_DATNJW010000256.1:0-5601 GCF_035603715.1 Mycobacterium sp.
CGCGGGTTGGGTTAATAGCCCTCGCGGGTTCAAATCCCGCATCCTCCGCACTTAGTCCGGGATGTGACCAGGCCTGATTGGTAGGGTCTGGTCACTTCCGGATGATCAGCTCGAGGAGGAGCATGGGACGCAGGGCCGCCACGTTCTGGCACGCGACGTCTTCGGTCGCAGCCGGGGTCCTCTACTTCTTCTTCGTCCTGCCGCGGTGGCCCGAGTTGATGGGCGACACCTCACACGCTCTCGGGACGGCGGCGCGGATCGTCGCCGGCGTGTTGATCGCGCTGGCAGCGCTGCCGGTGGTGTTCACACTGCTGCAGTTGCGCAAGCCGGAGTTCGGCACGCCCGCCCTCGCATTGACGCTGCGCACCTGGTCGGTGGTGGCCCACGTGGTAGCCGGCGTGCTGATCGTCGGCACCGCGATCAGCGAAATCTGGCTGAACCTGGACAGCGTCGGCCAGTGGCTGTTCGGCATTTACGGTGCCGCCGCCGCGGTCGCAGTGCTCGGGATTTTCGCCTTCTACCTGTCGTTCGTCGCCGAACTCCCGCCGCCTCCGCCGAAACCGCTGAAGCCCAAGAAAGAGAAGAAGCAACGGCGCCGCGGCAAGAAGGACGACGAAGCCGAAGACAGCGCGGATGCTGACGAAGAAGACTCCGCCAAGGCCGCAGGGGCTGACGACGAAGCCGCGACCGCCGACGACGGCGACGACTCTAAAGACGATGAAAACCCCGAGGTCGAGGTCGAGGCGGCTGCGGTGGAAGCCGAGTCGACGGCCGATGAGGCCCCTGCCACCGAGGACGCAGTGGACGCAGCCGACACCGTTGCCGACGATTCGGCGGGTGGCCTGCGCAATCGGCGGCCGACCGGAAAAGTGTCACATCGGCGTCGGCGTCCGCGCCGCGGCGTCGCCGTCGAGGAGTGAGCCGGCCGTCGAATCCAGCCAGCTGTCGATCAGGCGGCTGACCGCGCCGATGTTGCCGAGCTGACAGTGGTTGCTCGCGTGTTCGGCCGCCGTGAAGACCCTCGTAGTCACCGACCGCGCGTTGGTCAGAGTGCCGGCTTGGCGCCCCAGCTGCGGCAGCGGCACGTAGTGGTCGTCGGCGCCTGCCAGAAGTAATACATCGCCGCGAATCCGGTGCGAAATCTTTCGGGTGCTCATCGCTGTCGTCGCGCGAAGGAAGTCATACGGCGTGGCAGCGCCGGTGACGTGCATGCCCTGCTGCAGCCCCCACTCCGACACCGGCTTGCGGGCGACGGCCCAGTCGGCGGCGGCGTTGATCAACCGCCGAGCACGGGCATCGAGTAAGGCGCGCAAAGGAATCCGAACGCCGCGACCGAGTTGGCGCGCGATGGTCTCGAAAAAGTCGTCGAGGATGTCGAACGCCACCACCTGACTGATCCGCGACTCGAAGGCGGCCGCGCGGATCACCAGACCCCCGCCCAGCGAGATTCCAACGGCGGCAACGTTATCGAGCCCATAGTGATCGAGAACGGCGCCCACCGGCTGCTCCCACTCGGGGATCATCGTGAGGCCGAAGTCCTCGAGCGCGCTCCCCTGACCGGGGCCTTCGAATACGACGATGCGCCGACCCGCATCGACCATGCTGGCGATCATCGGCAGGAACTCTTCGACGTAGCTGTCGAAGCCGCCGAACATCACGACGGTGGGACCGATCTGGCGGTCCGGTCGCAGGTCGTAGGCGGGTAGCGAGCCGGAGCCGAACGGGATGAGTTCGGGGGTCACGCCGTATGCGGTGCGCATCGCCTGGAGAAACCGTTGGCGGGCAGCGGGGCGGCGTGGGTCGGTTGGCGACAGGAAGAACTCGGCCGCTCGGTCGTAGTAGGCGCCGGCGATCGCGCGTCCCTCCCCACGAGCGCGCTCGGCCAGCGCGAGGAAGGCGTCAATCAATTCCGGGTAGGTGTTGGCATGTGATGCCAGTTCGCTCACCTCGTCGATGGCCGACGGGCCGATCCACTGGACCCAGCGGTTGCACTGGAAGTTGATGCTGATGTCGGGGTGGTACTGGCGGTAGCCGATCGGCGGGGTGCTCCCTGCCAGGTCGATACGGGGTGCTGACGCGTCCATGGTCGCTCCTATCGCAAGTTGACTTGCATTAGCATGCACCCGCGAATGCTGTATTGCAAGTAAACTTGCGATAATCTTGCGCACATGGTCACCCCGACATCGCATCGCCGCGGAGAGCATGTCCGCCAGACGGTCTTGGCCGCGGCGTTCGACGAGCTGGTCGCCAACGGATTCGACGGCGCCACCGTCGCCGGAGTTGCCAAGCGCTCGGGTGTGCACGAGACGACGGTCTACCGCCGATGGACTACTCGGGAGAACCTGCTCGTGGCCGCCCTACTCGAGCGCAGCGCCGACGCCATCCCGGCCCCGGACACCGGTTCGATCAGGGATGACCTTCTTGCGATTCTCCGAGAAGTGCTTGCCTACGTTGGCTCACCCGCGGGCACAGCGATCCTGCGTGCGGCGATGCTACCGGTCGACGACACGTATACCGAAGCGCGCAAAGGCTTTTGGGCGCAACGAATTGACGCACTGACGCCGGTGGTGGCACGCGGCGTCGAGCGCGGCGAATTACGCACCGGGACCGACGGCCGGCTGTTGCTGGAGATGTTGGTCGCGCCGATTCACGGTCGGCTGCTGCTTACCGGCGAACCCGTCGGCGACGAGTTGGCCGAGCGGCTCGTCGACCTGGCGCTCAACGGCGCCGCGTCCCGCGAACTGTGAGATGCCATTCCCGGTTCGGCGGCACTTCCCTATGCTGAGCGAGTGCCAAACACTTATCGAGTAGTTCAGTGGAACACCGGAAACGTCGGCAAGAGCTCCCTCAAATCGATCGCGGACAATCCCCTTCTGGAACTGGTGGGGTGCTTCGCCTGGTCGCCGGAGAAAGCCGGCCGTGACGCTGGCGAGCTGGTCGGCATCGCGCCGTTGGGGGTGGCCGCCACCAACGACATCGACGCCCTGCTCGCGCTGAAGCCGGACTGCGTTGTCTACAACCCGATGTGGATCAACGTCGATGAGCTGGTCCGCATTTTGTCGGCCGGCGTCAACGTGGTGACCACCGCGTCGTTCATCACCGGGCGCAACCTGGGCGACGGCCGCGACCGGATCCTCGAAGCCTGCGAGAAGGGCGGCTCCACCATGTTCGGGTCAGGCGTGAGCCCGGGCTTCGCCGAGTTGCTGGCCATCGTGTCGGCGATGGTGTGCAACCGGGTCGACAAGGTGACCGTCAACGAAGCCGCCGACACCACGTTCTACGACTCACCGGAGACCGAGAAGCCGGTCGGCTTCGGCCAGCCGATCGATCACCCGGACCTGCAGGCAATGGCCGCCAAGGGCACCGCGATCTTCGGCGAGGCCGTCGCGCTGGTGGGCGATGCTCTCGGCATCGAACTCGACGACATCCGGTGCGAGGCCGAATTCGCCCAGACCACAGCGGATCTCGAGATGGCGTCGTGGACCATCCCTGCCGGATGTGTCGCGGGTGTCTACATCAGCTGGCAGGGGATCCTCGACGGCAAGACCGTCGTCGACCTCAATGTCCGGTGGCGCAAAGGTCAGACGCTGGAACCGGACTGGAAGATCGACGGCGACGGCTGGGTCATCCAGGTCGATGGTCAGCCGACGGTGACCACCAAGGTCGGTTTCCTGCCGCCGCCGTACTTTGAGGCGACGACGATCGAAGAATTCATGGATCTCGGACACATCATGACGGCGGTGCCCGCGATCAACGCGATCCCGGCCGTCGTCGCCGCGGCGCCTGGTATCGCCACCTACGCGGATCTACCGCTGACGCTGCCGCGAGGGTTCGTCAGAACTTAACGCGCAGGGATGTTCTGGAGCTTGCCTTGGAGGTCGGGACAGTACTGAGCGATGGCGCTACCGAGGAACTGGTAGGTCTGTACCTGGGTGGTGCCCCGGGGAAGGTTGATGGAGAGAAAGTGCGCGGAGGCCGCAGCGTCGGGATCGACGCCGACACCCAACCGGTGGCAGACGATCTTGGCCAGGTACGGGTTGTAGTCGTGCGGCCCGTAGATACCGAACCGACCGAGTTGGTTGTCGAAATCAGTGTCCGGATCGGCGTATGCCGGCGCAGACAGGCTGATTGCCGCGGCGATGGCGGCGACCGCAAGACCCGTGACCTTCATGGGCTGAATAGTACCTTTGTTGAGTCTGTGTCGAACTGTCGTCCTGGCACCCATCGCCACCGATCCTCCTCGCCCGGCCGGGCCGCGGATCCGGACTCGCGCTACGGTCTCAACGCCCGCCGTGGCCGGTTTCTTTCTAGTCGCCTATTCCGATTAGAGTAGCTAAGGTTACACATAGGCTAACTAGTTGAGCATCCTTCGCACCTGGTTCAGAAATTGGAAGAAGCGCCCATGACGACGACCGAGCCGAGGACAGAGCCGTTGGCGACTCAGGGTTCTACCGGCAGCGAGGGCAAGCAGGCCGCTCGCCGGCCGGCCAAACGCAAGAGCCTGTCGGGTCTGTTCGCGCGGTACTGGCTCGTCCTCACACTCACCGTGGTCATCGCGCTGTCAGGATTCGTCGTCCACCGACTGCACGGTGTCTTCGGCATTCACAAAGGCTCGTTCGGTGGCGGTACGTCGGGCGAGGTCCTCGACAGTTTCAACGCCAAGACGGTCACTCTCCAGGTCTGGGGCCCACCCGGCAGCACGGCCACCATCAACTACCTCGACGAAAACACCCATCCGCAGCAGGCCCTCAACGTGCCCTTGCCGTGGAGCAAAACCTTGAGTTCGACGAAACCCGGCATCCCGGCCAACCTGGTGGCACAAGGCGACGGCAGTTGGATTGCCTGCCAATTCGTGGTGAACAAGCACGACGGGAGCGGTGACGTCATCAAGACTCCGAATCGCTCGGACGCCAACGAAGACGTCAATGCCTTCGTCTACTGCCTGGACAAGTCCGCATGAGCGAGACCACCGAGGCTGCGCCGCGCGTCGACCAACCGCTGATCCCGCCATTCCTGCCGAAGTGGATCCATCGGCTGGCGCTGCCGATCGTCCTGGTGTGGCTGGGCATTGTGTTCGTCACGAATACGATCGCGCCGCAGCTGGAGGTCGTCTCCAAAAACCACTCGGTGTCGCAGAGTCCCAAAGACGCGGTGTCGTTCCAGTCGATGATGCGCGTCGGAAAAACGTTCAACGAGTTCAGTTCCGACAGCTCGGCGATGGTGCTGCTGGAGGGCGACAAGCCACTGGGGGCGGAAGCGCACCATTATTACGACGAGATCGTGAGGCGACTCGAGCGAGACAAGAAACACGTTCAGCACATCCAGGATTTCTGGAGTGATCCGCTGACCGCCGCGGGCTCCCAGAGCCACGACCAAAAGGCCGCGTACGTCCAGGTCTACCTCGCCGGCAACATGGGCAGTGGTTTGTCCACCGAGTCCAGCGAGGCTGTGCGAAAGATCGTGGACTCGGTGCCTGCGCCGCCGGGAATCAAGGCCTACGTCACCGGGGCGGGTCCGCTGATCGCCGATCAGTCCCACGCGGGCGAGAAGGGCGTCGCGAAAGTCACCCTCGTCACCATCCTGGTGATTCTGGTGATGCTG
>NZ_DATNJW010000257.1:0-28364 GCF_035603715.1 Mycobacterium sp.
GGCTCAACGGCTGGAACGTATCCTGCCGCTGGTACCCGGAAATCCACGGCTCGGCGCAGGCCGCCGAATCAAAGGATTACGACTGGTAGCGACCGATGTCGCATGGCGACACGGCGACGGACCAGAAGTTCACGGAACCGGCGAAGCACTCCTGATGGCCATGACAGGCCGGAAAGAAGCCGCGAGCGAGCTGACTGGTCCAGGACAACCTACAATAGCCAACCGGCTTGCCGCCCAAAAGGATCGGTAGCGATCACACCCCGCGCCCGTACCGGCCCGCAACAAGCGGATCAGTGTTGGGGGTCGGGTGCGAGGCTGCCGTCGGACGCGATGTGGGCGAAGATCTGCTGGATCAAGGTGAGCACATGAGGATCGTCGACGGTGTAAATATGGCGGCGGCCGTCGCGCCGTGCGCTGATCAGGCCGGCCAGGCGCAGCTTGCTCAGGTGCTGGCTCATGGTGGCAATACCGACGCCGGTACGTTCTGCCAGGGTGCTGACGTCGTGGACGTCTTGGGCGGCAAGCCATAGCACGTGTAGCCGTGTCGGGTTACTCAAAAGAGTGAATGTGGCGGCGGCCGAGGCTAGTTGCGGCCGGGTGGGCTCGGCGCGCGGAACCGCGGTCGCGGCTTCGGGTGGCCGTACTTTTTGCTTTGCCATGGCGGCATCCATTCTTACGCACTGGTGAGGATGGGATTCGCCCCTTCAAACATTTTAACACTTGCGAATATGACGAAATGTCGTCAAAATGGAACGGTCCGCGTCGGCGAACTCGCCGAACTCCTACTCATCCAGATCGCGAGGCACAGAAATGACTTCTCTAATCAACGAGGCGCCCGCCGCGGTCGCCACCCCCCAAGTGCGTTCACCCCGCCCGATGCGATCACTGATCGCCGGCCTTGTCCTGGCGGTCGCGCCACTTGGCGTCATCGGAGTTGCGGCCCCGAGTGCGCACGCCGATTACGCCGTCGACGGCAGCAGTTTCCACGGCGCGCTCTCTTCCAGGGGCATCACCTTCACGTCCATGCAAGCTGCGACCGCCGCCGGTCGCGAGGTCTGCGGCGAACTGGATCAAGGTATGCAGGCGAGTGACGTCGCGAACAACGTGATGACACAGTCTGGTTTGGACGGCTACCACGCCGGGTTTTTTGTCGGAGCCAGCATCGCTGCGTTCTGCCCACGCCATAGCCAGTAGAACCGAGATCGCTTGGTCGCCAGTTAATTCAGCGCGGCCACGTGTCTGGTCGCGGCGAGAAGACGATGGGCGCCGGACCGGGCAACGACCGTCGCTCGATGGTGGATATCGAGTTCAGGATCATCACCACGTAGCGGCGCCAGCCATCGCTTGACGGCTGCATCGTGGGGAGCACGCTGTTCAGCATCGCGATGATCCGTGGCAAATCTTCCGGCGCGACTTCGGGACTGACAAGGCCGGCGGCTTGGGCGCGGACGGTCAGTTCCTCCAGCGCTTCGTAAAGCGGTGCCGGAAAGTCGTCGCTGAGTGGCCCCGCGCGTCGGGCCGCGGCAAGAAGGTTATGGTCCTGGGCCGCAAGCGATATCGCGGCCTCGAGCAATGCGGTGAGACCGCGCAAAGGGTCGTCGTCGGCGCGAGCCTCGTCAATCGCCGGCGTGAGGTCGGTGGCAACGCGGTCGAGTACCGCCTTGAGCAGGTCCACCTTGGTGGGAAACCGACGGTAGAGCGTGCGTTCGCCGACCCCGGCCGCACGAGCGATGTCCTCGGTCGAGGCCTCGGGACCCGTCGCCGCGTAGACGCTGCGCGCGGCGACGACGATGCGCTCGGCGTTGCGCGCCGCGTCCGCACGTAGGCCTCGGTCTGCCACCTGCTCCACGACCGCAGCGTACTAACTGGCAGATTGACTGTCACATCTGGGCACCTTAGTGTCGTCCTCATGAATTGGCAGTCGGACTGTCGTTTGTGGCGTCCCTTCCACCGACACGGCGCGACGTGACGAGCACCGTCATTCCGAGCGTCTTCGACGCGGGCTTGCCGACGCTCGACTACGAGGTGACTGCGCCACCCGCGGAGGTCTATCCACGGCTGCTCGCAGCGCAGCGCGAAGCTCCCATCGCACTGGGCCCACTGGGACCCGAGGTCCTCTCGTACGAACTGGTGCGAACTGTGCTGCGGGACAGCCGCTTCCAAATTCCGCACGGCTACATCCTCACGGTGCAGGGCATCACCTCAGGCCCGTTGTACGACAAAGTTGTCAGCTCGCTGCTCGGCATGGACGGCGCCGACCACAACCGCGTTCGCAGCGTCGTGTCGAAGGCATTCACTCCGCGCGCCGTCGAACGCCTGCACACCACGATTGCTGACGTGATCGACGAGGTCGTGGCACCCGTTGCCCAGCGCGGGTCCTGCGACGTCGTCACCGACATCGCCTTGCCGTATCCGGTCCCGATCATCTGCGCGCTGCTCGGCGCCCCTCGCGCTGACTGGCAACAGTTCTCCCAGTGGACGGACACCATCTTCAAAGCCTTCACCGTCCCCTTCACGATCGACGACGTCCCCGAGGTGATGGCCGCATGGGATGAACTCGACGATTACGTCGACGACATGGTCGCCCGTCGTCGCCGCGACATGACTGACGACCTGATGTCGGGCTTGATCCGAGCCGAGCACGACGGCGCCCGTCTCGACAGCAGCGAGTTGCGGATGCTCGTCGCAGCCATGCTGTTGGCCGGAACTGACACCACACGCAACCAGGTCGCCGCCTCGATCGACATACTCTGCGATCACCCCGATCAATGGAATCTGTTGCGCGCCAACCCCGAACTGGCCATGGCCGCCGTCGATGAGACGATGCGGCACTCCCCCATATCCAACTCGCTGCTGCGCGCCGTCACCGAGGACGTCGAACTGGCAGGAGTTCGGCTGCCTGCCGGCACGATGGTGTTCGCGAATACCGCTGCGGCCAATCGCGATCCGGCGATCTACAAAAGTCCCAATGCTGTCGACATCAGCCGCACGGGTCTGCCGCCCATCCTGACGTTCGGCGCAGGAATGCACTACTGCCTCGGCGCCAACCTTGCTCGGCTGGAACTCGCCGAAGCTTTGAAAGTCATCACGCGCAGAATCCCGCATCCCCGCCGCACCGGACCCGCACCGTGGAAACCGTTTATCGGGCTGAGCGGACCGCAAAGCCTGCCGATCGCGTTCGACCCGTAGACACCGACGACAACAGCTGGCGGTCGTCGGAACGCGCCCACCCGACTTTTCTAACTCTGCGTATTCCGGTCCGCTCACCGGACCGCGCAATTGGCGCAACCCACCCAAGCGGCAACAATCACGACAGGCTGCGACATCACGACCAGTGAAGATGAGATGCCAGGGGTCATTGACATGAAATCTCAACCTCCGCTCCGGTAATGGACTCGGAAACTCAGACGAAACAGACGCCCGAAGCGAAGCCGGGCGTCAATGTCTCACGAAAGGTGCGTTGGCTTCTGGCTGTCACTATGACCCTCGAGAGCTTGCTGGTCTTTCGCTTGATGCTGCGTGACTTCGAGCTGGCCGCGACCCTAACGGCAACGATTGGCGCTGTAACATTACTGGCTATTACGGGCGTTGGTGTCTGGGCGGCATGGGCGACTTGGGTGCCACACGACAGCTGGCTAGGAGCAAGCCTTTTAGGCCAATTCTCCATTGCAGGCCTTGCAGGATACACAGTCCTGACCGATCGACGGAGTCCTTTCCCCGAGTTTAAGGTCCAATTATTTGCATGCATCCTCGGTATCATCGCATTTTTCTGGGTCTTCTACTTAATCGCGCACCGGCCTGGCCGCCTCACAGCGGGGTCGGCAACCATCGTAGCCCTTATTCCTCTTCTCGGCTTCGTGCAGTTTTGGCTGCAGACCGATTATCTGCCGCGAACCTCGATGCCATTGGTTGACATCAACACTGACCTGACTTCAACGGGGAAGAGGGAAAACATCGTTCAACTCGAGGCGAAAGTGACCATCAGCAATCGCGGTTCAATACCGGTGTATGTCGGTGCGACAATGATGCGAATCACGGCGTATCCGTGGCCTCCTCCTGGCACACCGACTCAGTCGACTGAATTGTCTGAGTTGCCGGGCGCGATTCAATTCGGCCTTACTCCTCCATCCCACGAGTACAGGGACGAAGGCTTGCTAATCGAAAAGCGTAAAACGCTGTACGCGAACGACCTTCTCTCAATCGCCGACGTGATGGCTCCAGGTCAGTCGACCACGTACCGCAAAGTCATCGATTTCGATTCTCACGCAATGAGACTAGCGCGTCTCGATGTAGACGGGATCTTTATGACGAGCCCGAACGTCGATAAAGTCTATACATGCCCCGTTCCGCCGTTTAAAAATTGGTTTCGCAACCCCGAGGACCCTCTGGGCACACGCATATCAGGGGCGCAGGTGTCGGCAGACGATGGTCAAAAATTTCAGGATGAGATCTCCAAACCCATCTATGAAGAAGTCGACGCCCACAACGCTAAAGAATTTTTCTGCCGAGAAATTCGCATCAAACCGCGAAATGTGATTCACGATATAATCGGGGATCGTCCCAGCTTTGAAGTTTTGGCGATTTTCAACGACCCCACAAACCCAAGGCTCCCATACCCGGCACTACTACTGTGGCCGGGCGTCAACGGAAATTACAGCCTTGATTCGGGTCAATGGCAAAAGGTCTCCGCTGCAAATCCTGCGATCACATTTAAAAATATTGGCGCCCAATACAGCCCGTCGGATGAGCCAGCCCCTCCCGGCGGCGGCAAACCCTCCACCACCCAGCCGCCGTCGACTACCCAACCGCCGTAGCTGACCACGGATGATTAACCTGGTTCAATCCTGGTGGAGCTAAGGGGAATCGAACCCCTGACCTTCTCGATGCGAACGAGACCACTTGGGCGTTGGTGACGATTGGAATCGTTGACGGCACCGCAATCACCATCGCTGCACGTTAACTAGTGGCTCGGTGCGACGTGCCAGCACTGCCGCAGCCCACATATGAGGGACGCTCAAGCCCGGGGAAGCCTCAAGATCCGCTGGGCGATGATGTTGCGCTGGATTTCCGAGGTGCCGCCCGAGATAGTGCCCGCGAAGCTTGATGCGTAACGCGCAAACCAACTTCCGGTCGCCTGATCTAAACCATGCGGGGTGTAGCTGGTCGTCGCCGCGGGATCGACGAGCCCATCCGCACCTGCGGCTGCCAAAGCGTGTTCGGCAGCAGTCTGCACGGCCTCGGACCCAAGCACCTTCAGGACCGACAGCGCGGCGACGTCTTCCTGTCCGCGCGATGCACGGGCCAGTGCCGCCGAGCCCAGCAGGCGCAGAGCCTCAGCATTCATCACCAGGGTGGCGTAGTGGTCGCGATCGAGCGTCGTAACGGGATCGAAGTCTTGGACGAGGTAGCGCAGCCGGTCGGCAAAACTCATCCAGAGCAAGTTGCGTTCGTGGCCGAGGGATCCACTGGCCACATGCCAGCCGTCGCCAAGGGCTCCGATCAAGTTCTGCGCGGGAACGCGAACATCGGTGAAGAACACCTCGTTGAAGTCGAGATGTTCTCTGTCATACACATAGGCGAACGGTCGGCACTCGACGCCGGGGGTATCAGTCGGGATGAGCAGGACACTGATGCCCTTGTGTTTAGCCGCTTCAGGATCGGTGCGAACGAAGGTAAGCAGGACATCCGAATCGTGGGCGCCAGAGGTCCACACCTTCTGCCCGTTGACCACGAAGTCGGCGCCGTCGCGGACAGCCGTGGTCCGCAGTCCGGCCAGATCAGAGCCGGCTTCCGGTTCGCTCATCCCGAGTGATGCGGTCATGTCCCCGCGCAGGATCGGCACCGCCCACTGCTGCTTCTGCTCCTCAGAACCGAACGTCAACACCGATGCCGCAATGATTCCCACGCCCTGGGGGTTGAGCGACTGGTAGATCCGACGACGTGAGAGCTCTTCGCGATGGACGAATTGCTGCAGGAGGGTGGCGTTGCGGCCGCCGAATTCCGGCGGATTGCCCGGCAACAGCCACCCGTGGTCGAACTGCAACCGCTGCCACCGTCGGGACCATTCGGGTATGTGCGAGGTCGACCGAGAGCGTTCTGTCGCTTCCGCCTCAGGGGGCAGGTGTTCGTTGAGGAAGTCGATGAATTCCGATCGGAACGCCTCCACGTTCGCATCAAAGGCCAGCTGCACGGCGCTCCTTCACGGTTGACACCTTCGTCTACGATATCAAGTACTTCATATTGAAGATACGGAGACCGATTCACAGCAGGAGGCCAACTTGCTCCGCGGCGAGAAGATCCTCGTTACTGGTGTCACGGGCAAAATAGCCTTTCCGATCGCGCGGACGCTGGCCGAACACAATGAGGTTTGGGGCGCAGCGCGTCTCCGTAATCCCCAAGACAGCGAGCAGTTGGTCGCTGCCGCGATCACGCCTCTGCCACTGGACATGTCAACGGGCGACTTCTCGGCTCTCCCCCACGACTTCACTTACGTCTTCCACGCAGCGGTGGACCCCGGCGCCGACGACTGGCACCGTTGTCTCACGACGAATGCGCACAACTCAGGCAACTTGTTGTATCACTGCCGTGCGGCAAAGGGTTTCGTGCTGTGCTCGACCGGATCGGTCTACCGCTACCAGGGCCGCCGCCCGCTGACCGAAGCGGACGGTCCCGGCGTACCGCTGCGGGCGAACTACAGTTTCTCCAAGATCGCCGCGGAGTCAGTGTGCAGCTGGATTTCGGAGCAATTTGGAATTCCACTCACCATCATCAGGATCTGCTCTACGTACGGCCCACAAGGCGGCGCACCAGCTGACCGATTCGAGATGATGTTGGCGGGTAAGCCAATTCGGCTCCACCCCGACGCGCCGAACAACTACAACCCGATCTACGAGGATGACTACGTCGAACTCGGCATCCGCGCCATGGAGGTTGCCGCCTCGCCGCCGATCGTCGTGAACTGGGCAGGCAGCGAGACAGTGAGCGTCGAGGACTACTGCACGTACATGGGCCAGCTTGTCGGCATCGAGCCGACGTTTGATTACACGCCCCAAGCGCACACCCCGCTCTGGCCGGACGTCACCTACATGCACCAAGTGCTTGGACGCACGAAGGTCAGCTGGCGCGACGGGTTCCGACGGATGATCCAGGCGCGGCACCCCGAACTGGAACTAGCGGCAAGTAACTCGACCACACGACAGATTCAAAGCTGATGTTGTTGCCCGGCAAGCCTTCCGACCAGGTCGACGATGTCCTTTCGACGGGCAACGGCGACATCACCACCGTGTTTGTATCGATGGCGAGACGGCACCCCGACGGCACTGACGCCGGGTATCTGCGGTGGCACACCCTCGATCACCGTCCGGAGCAGCACCGCCTGAGTGCCGTCCGGGCGTCGTTGCGACTCGTGTCGACGCCGGCTTGCCGTGCGGCCAGAGCGGTGCGGAACGAGCGTTTCGACCCAGTCGATCACGTGATGACATATTTCTTCAGCGATACCGCCGGCCTGGACGGATTCCTCACCCTGTCCTCCGCGCTGGGCAATGCCGGGCGCAAGCTGCCGCTCTTACCGCCCGTCGAACGTGGCGTCTATGAGGTGGAGAGCCGAGCTGCGGCACCGCGAATCAAAGCCGGCGCCGACGTGCTGCCGTGGTGGCCGGCTCGCGGGGTGTACCTGCTACTGGAGACGCGTGCGTCACCAGCGGCGGAACTAGTTGAGATCCAGGGAGTCGCGGGGATCTGGTCGACAACCGCACTGGACGTGAGTCCGAAACTGGCGAACGCTCGAGCGGGCCAGCAGCTCACCTACTGCTTCCTCGACGACGACCCGGTCGCAACCGCTGCACGACTGCGGCCGGTACTCGAGAAACGTTGGAATACAACCGATATCGACCCGGTTTTCGCCGCGCCCTTTTACCCGGTCGTACCTCACGAGTGGGGCCGCTACGTACCCTAAGCGCGGCGCCCACGCACCCACGGCAGATTCTCGGTCATTGGGTCTGCCGTTCTGGCTGCACGACGTCTTGCAATACGGATTCGGAAGTCGCCGCGAGGGGCCCGGCCAGGCGGGTCAGGTAATCGGTCAGGTAGTAGATGGCGTACAGCACGAAGTACGGGAGGATCATGTACGGCACATTCTCCCCAATGAACTTGAACCACAACCCGTATGACCCTTGCCCGATGTCAGCGAAACCCGCGCGAATTTCGGATACGTAGTAGATGGTTGTGCCGGCATCCAGTATCGCGACGCTGAAGAAGCTCAGCCACAGGCAGCGGATCCGTGACTCGTCGGGCAGGTCACGGCGCAGCATCTTCATCCAGAGAACGAACAGCAGGATTCCGACCAGGACGGCCCCGAACTCCAGGCCGAAAATGAACATGTTGTCGCTGCGGTATCGCGTGTCAGCCAACCCGTACTGCCACCACAGCCAACGCCAGCCCGGATCCGACGTGGCTCCCCACACGTTGAACGGATGGCCAAGCAGAAACGGCAACTCATAAGTGAGCTGACTTCCCGCGGTCAGCGGGATGTAGACCAATATCAGCTCGGCGCAGAGGGCCAGCCGAGACCGTATCTCTCCCGGCGCTTTCCACAACAATACGAATGGCAGCACGAAGACCGGGGTGCCGAAGATCAGATTTGCGGCCACATCCACCGCTCGACTTGGCGCCACCAGTCCGGTGCCCTCGGCGATCGTCATGAAGACGAATACGAAGCCCACAAACGAGAACAGGACGACGTAGATCTTCAGGCGGTGCGGCGCGAACGGTCGGGCTAATTCGGGATGGGTGAGCTCCATTGCATAACCTTCCATACGGATTCAACTACTTGAATTCAGCTCGGTGGTTGGCTGTTGGTCGGTCATTACTGGATCGGTTCGTCGCCCAGCACGGTGGTACGTAGCATCTCGCGATGAGAGTCAGGGTGATAGGCAGCGGCACGGTGCAGGACTCCGCGGTTATCCCAGATGACGGTGTCACCGACAGACCAGGTGTGGCTGTAGACCTTGTCGCGCACAGTGGCGCGGTCGAGCAGCTCGGCCAGCAGTGCACGACCCTCGTCGAGATCCATACCGACGACGTAGTCGGCTGAAGCACCCAATACCAATGACTTGCGGCCGGTGCGGTGCGTCCACACCAGTGGGTGCTCGTGAGTGGGTCGGGATCGCCAGCGCGCCAACAGCTCTGGGGTGGGGTTGAGGTGAACCCGCCGCTGGGAGGCTTCCAGCGAGTGCACGACGCGTAGTGAGCCGAAGCGGTCTTTCTCTTCGTCGGTGAGGGCGTCGTAGGCGGCATAAGAATTAGCGAATTCGGTTTCGCCGCCCCACTCGGCGACCTGCAGCGCCGATAGAACGGTGGCCATCTGCGGGCATTCCTCCCCGGTGGGTGTGCAGCCGTCAATGTGCCAATCAAAGGTCGCCTTCAAATAATCGGCCGAAGAATTCTTGGACTTGTCCAGAGTGATCGGGTAGATCCCGGCTACGGGGTGCTGACCGTCGGAGGAGTGATCGATCTCGCCGAGCCGGCGGCAGAAGGCGACCTGGGCCTCGGGATCGAGCTGCAGACCACGGAAGACCAGAACTCCGTTGTCTTCCAGCGCATCCAGCACAGCCTCGCCGACCGGGTCGTCGGAAGCCAGCGAGCCCGGATCGAGACCGGTGACCTCGGCGCCGACGGATTCGGTGAGTTTGGTGATGGTGAGCAGACCCATTGTCGCTCCTTTCGGAAAGGCGATTTGACTGGCGCGGGGCAGTGGACACCGCGGTCAGGGAAACGGTTCGCCGGTGCGGATCATGACCGCGTCGGCGGCATCGGTTGGGACGGGTTGGTGCATGATCTCCACCGCCATCGCGACCATGATCAGCGAATAGATCATGTGCAGGAGGTTGAGTGCGTCGTCGGGAAGGCCGTCGAGGCTGAACTTGTCGCAGTACTCGATCGCTTCCTCCAAGCGTGGGAAGAATGCGTCGTAGAACTCCCGCAATTCGGGCATCGAACCGCTGACGCGAGCGTTCCAGCGCTCAGTTTCAGTAGCAAGACACCACGTTGGCGCGAATTCCTCAAATTCGGCGAAAGCACTGGGCAGCAGGGTATCTGGCACGGTCATACTCCTGCCGGGGCGGTTTCGCGCCGGTAGGCATCAACCCAGTCAACGACCACCTTGTGCAGGTGACGTACCAGGATCTCTTGGTCGCTCAGCGGAAACTCATCGACGACGCCGTATTCCAGTGCCGCCTGCGTGCCGCCGAGCATGCCGGCGTCTTGCAGCGCGAATTCTTTGAGCACCACGGCCGCGACTTCGTGTTCGACGCGCTCACGCACACTGCGAGCGGGGGAAAAGTAGGTGTAAGCCTCGAAGCGGTGGGTGTTGTGCGAGGTGGGCCAATAGCGGTAGAGCAGATACCAGCCCCCGTAAATCAGGATTTCGATGTTGGGGAAGATCTGGAAGTTGCTGATCCCCCACGGCTCGATGCCGCCCGGATTGAGCCCCGGTGGCAGTTCACCGATATCGGGAGTGCGCCACGGGCCGACGAGTCCGCTGCGGGTGGCTCGCTCGATTGGATACATGAACTCTGGGGGCAGCAGCCACCGGCGTCGCCCCGCGGTGGATACCAGCCGGTGCGGCCCGTCGAGTTGGAAGTGCCCACAAGTGAATCCGGCTGCGCTGTCGCGCACCTCGGAGGGCACCTGTTGTGAGTGAAGCGATGGCACGTGGTAGTACTCCTGGAAGGCGTCAGCGAAGATCTTCCAGTTGCTGTTGTTGTGCGCGACCCAGTCGTAGCGTTCGGTCAATTGGCCGAACGGATACGGATCCAGCGCGGTGATCATGGGGCCGAGAAACTCACGCAAGCTCTGCCGCGGCTCGTCGTCGAAGTTGATGAAGACGAATCCGTTCCACACATCGCAGTGCACTGGTCGCAATCCGTAGTCGTCCCTGTCAACGTCGAAGAACTCGGACTCCTGTTGCACGAATTTGAGTGCGCCGTCAAGGTCGTAGCGCCACCCGTGGTACTTGCAGGTGAACGCTCGGCAGGTACCACGAGTTTCCTGCGCGGGAAAGTCGCTCCAGACCAGCTTGTTTCCGCGATGTCGGCAGACGTTGTAGAAGGCCCGGATCTGATCGTCTTTGCCTTTGACCAGGATCACCGAGGTGCCGACGACTTCAATCTCTTTGGTCAGGTAACTACCGGTGCGCGGCAACTCCTCCACCCGAGCAACATTGAGCCAGGCCCGTTTGAAGACCGCTTCGCGCTCGAGCTCATAAAACTCCCGTGACGTCGAATCTCGGAAAGAGACAGGCCCGGTGCCCAGTTCCGGGTAGTGCTCAGTCCATGAGCCCTCCGCGGGCCGGCTACCTGATCGCGTCACGATGACCTCCCTGAGGACGAGTGCGATTCGAATGCTTCTGGACGGCAGCGCATGTCACATCACCGCTCCGCCGTTGACGCCCAAAACCTGTCCGGTGATGAAGCCGGCTTCGTCCGAGCAGAGGAAGCCCACCGCTGCGGCGATGTCGGCCGCAGTACCCAAATGGCCCAACGGAATGTTGCTGGCGAGCTGCTCATTGGAACCCAGGTATCCGGCAGCTTGGCCCTGGTGCTGCATGGGGGTCTCGATGCCCGATGGCGGAATGTTGTTCACAGTGATCCCGTGTGGGGCATACTCACGGGCCAGCGACTTGGTCAACGTCATCACGCCCCCCTTGGACGCGGCGTAATGGGCGGCGAACGGTGACCCGCGCTGGGCGCTCGACGACGAGATCATCACGATCCTGCCCCATTTCGCGTCCACCATGTCGGGCAGCGCGACTTGGCAGCAGTGAAAGGTGCCGGTCAGGTTGACGTCGATGATCCGCGACCATGATTCGATGGTGATTTCTCCGAAGGCCGAAAAGCCGAACAGGCCCGCACTGGTCACCAAAACCAGGGTCGGGCCCAGCTCGCTGCGAACCTTGGCGAATGCGCTCTCAACGGCCGGCCGGTCAGCGACGTCGGCTCCGACCCCGAGGGCACTGATGCCTTCGGCACGAAGATCATCGCTAACACGTTGCGCCGCTTGCTCGTTGACGTCGAGAACCGCGACCTTGTGTCCGCGTCGGCCCAATTCGTGGCAGGTCGCCTCACCCATGCCCGAGGCGCCGCCGGTCACGACCGCTACCCTGCTCACTGCCTGCGCTCCATCGCGGTTGGCCTCCGGGAATTCATTCGTAAACTACTCGCACCGTGCGGCTGGTCGGCAGCCCCTGGCAGGTCAGCACCCAGCCTTCGTCCAACTCGTCATCTTCGAGCGCATCGTTGTTGAGCATCCGCGCACTCCCCTCCACCAAGCGGGCCATACACGTTCCGCAAGAGCCGATTTCGCAGGAGGAGGGTGGCTGCAGGCCAGCCATCCGAGCGGTCTGCAGCAATGTGTCGCCCGGTGAGTACGCCACGGTGGTCGCGCGCCTGTCCAGCTCGATGGTCACCTCTTCGGTGACCGCTTCGGCGATCGGGGGGTCGACTGAGAAGGCGTGGGATTCCGGCATCACCATCAGAGTATCAACTACTTGCGATTAGTCTCAAGTACTAGATACTTACTTGTGGTTCGGGTCGCAGTCAGGTGTCGACGTGGTCGTTGAAGAGCTCATGCCCGGTGCCCTTCTCCACGACGCGGCCCAGCAACTCGCGCAGGGTCAGCTGCTCTTCGGCACTGAGCACGCCGAACACTTTTTCGTGTGCGGCAATCGCGTCGCCGACGACCGTGGTCGCGACGGTACGGCCTTCGCCCGTCAGGTAGGCCCGCAGAATCCGCCCATGCTGAGGATCCTGTTTTCGTTCCACCAGACCGCGACGTTCAAGCGCGGTGAGCGCGAGCTGAACCCCTTGCGGGCTGATCAACAGTCGTCGGGCAAGTTCGGCGCCGGACAGGCCGGGTTCGTTCGACAGTTGGCGCAGCACGCCGATTTGCGCCGTGCTGACGCCGTGACTGCTCACGGCTTCGTTGACGGTGGTCAGCGAGAAGTAGAAGGCCTGCTTGAGCAGCCACAGAATGTTGTCAGTGAGTTCCATACTTCGCCTCCCCGTCAAGAGTCCCAGGCGGGGTCTTGTAAATCTGGCCGCCCTTCATGACGAAAGAAACGTTAAGCGTGGTGGCGATATCGCGCGAGGGATCGCCGGGCACGGCGATGATGTCGGCGAGGTAGCCGCGCGCGAGGCGGCCCAGCTCGTCGTCGGCCTCGACGAGTTCGGCGGCCACCACGGTCGCGGCCCGGATCGCCTGCATGGGGGTCATGCCACGTGCCACCAGAGCGAGGAGTTCTTCGGCGTTCTGCCCGTGCGGGATCGCCGGTGCGTCGGTACCGCACGCGATGCGCACTCCTGCGGCAATCGCCTTGGGCAGCATTGCTTTAGCGCGCGGGAAGACCTCCTCCGCCTTCTTGCGTAATTCCGGCGCGATCCGGTCGATCGCCAGCGCCTCGGTCAGATACGTGGTGGAGACCAGGAATGTGCCGTGATCGACCATCATCTGGATCGTGTCGTCGGTAGCGAGGAAGCCGTGCTCAATGCAGTCGATCCCGGCACGAATACAGGCCCGGATCGCGGAGTCGCCAACGGCATGCGCGGCGACCCGCACCCCGGCGCGGTGCGCTTCATCGGCGATCGCGGCGAACTCCGCATCGGAGTACTGCTGGGCACCCGGCCCCGTGCTGTGTGACATGACTCCCCCCGACGCCGATACCTTGATCAGCTTGGCGCCGTGGCGAATCTGGTAGCGGACGCACGCGATCACCTCGGGCACACCGTTGGCGATGCCCTCGCCGATGGACAGCGGCATGATCCCGGGCGCGAGACGCTGGAACACGGTCGGGTCCAAATGCCCGCCGTAGGGGGTGACGGCGTGCCCCGCAGGGTAGACGCGCGGCCCGACGTGCCAGCCCTGATCGATCGCGCGCTGCAGCGCAACGTCGAGCAGGTATCCGCCGGTCTTCACCATCAGCCCGAGGTTGCGCACGGTGGTGAAGCCGGCGTCCAGCGTGGTGCGGGCGTTGACCGCTCCGCGCAGTGTGCGATAGGCGGGATCGTCTTGAACGCCGTGCATCGGCGCCGGCAGGCCGTCGGGCCCACCGGGGCCGCCGATGAGCAGGTTGAGTTCCATGTCCATCAGGCCCGGCAGCAGGGTGACATCCCCGAGATCGACGATAGTGGCCGGATCCGGTAGCGGCCCTTCGGGATTGATCGCGGTGATGCGCTCATCGACGACAACGACCACTGCCGGCGAGCGAACTTGGCCGGTCTCGACGTCGGCCCAACGTGCGGCCCGCAGGACCGTCGGATCGGTCATGGAACGGGCTCGGATACGCAGTCCAAGGTGGAAGCGCCTGAGTCGGGCACCCGCGGTTGCTTCCAGCACTCCACCGGAAACGACACCATGATCATCGAGTACAGCAGGTGCATGAGGTTCTCGACATCCTCGGGCAAGTCGTCAAGAGGGAACTTGTCGCAGTAGGTCATGGCCTCCTCGGCGCGCACCGTGATCGCGTCGTAAAAGGCCTTCATCTCCGTCATCGAACTCGCCAGCCTTTTGGCGTAGCGCTCTGGTTCGCTGGGCAGGCACCACTCGGCGAAGCGTTCCAACTCCGCGAATTCGGTTGGGAGCACATTGGACAACGCGTTCACACTCCCGCCTTGGATGCCTGAGAGGCCCGGCGGTACTCATCGATCCAGGCCGCGGTCTCCTTGTGCAGGTGACGTATCAGGATCTCCTGGTCGTTGAGAACGAACCGGTCGAGCACCCGAGATTCGATCATCGTCTGGGTCGCCTCCAGCGTGTTCGCGTCCTGCAGCCCGTATTCCTTGAACGACACCGCCGCGAGTTCCTGGGCGACACGCTCGCGCGGAGTGCGGGCGGGCGGGAAGTAGAGCGTGCCCTCGAAGACGTGACTGTTGTAGGACGTTGGCCAATAGTGGTAGGTCAAATACCAGCCCTGACCCCAGAAGAGAATGACGAAGTTGGGGAAGAGCTGGAAGGAATCCAGCCCCCACGGATCACATTTCGCGGGATTGAGCCCGGCGGGCATCTCCCCCAAATCAGGCTTGTCCCAAGGACCGAACAGTCCGCTTTGGCAGATATCCTCGATCGGCTTGCGCATCTCGTCTGCCATCTCCCACGCCCGGACACCTGAGGTGCTGACAAGCCGGTGCGGGCCATCCAGACGGTAATGCGGAGCCTCGAAGCCGGCCTGCGCGGCGGCCTTCGAATAGGCCGTCGGCGACTGGTTCGCGTGCAGCACGGGCGCGTGATAAAACTCCTGGAAAGCGTCCATGTAGAGCTTCCAGTTCGCCTTCACCTCGGACCGGTAATACCAGCGCGAGGTCAGGCGGTCGAATGGGTAGCCCTCCAGATCGGTGATCATCGGCCCGAGAAACTCGCGCAACGACTGCTCCGGCTTCTTGGCGAAGTTGACGAAAATAAAGCCTTCCCAGACATCGCAATGCACCGACACCAATCCGTAACGGCTCTTGTCGAGGTCGAAGAACTCTTCCTCCTGCTGCACGAAAGTCAGGTTGCCGTCCAGGTCATAGCGCCAGGCGTGGTACTTGCAGGTGAATTGGCGACACACACCTTTGGTCTCCTCGAGTGGCATGTCGTTCCACACCAGCTTGTTGCCGCGGTGCCGGCAGACGTTGTGATACGCCTTGATCTCCCCGGATGTCGTGCGCACCAAGATGATCGAGGTGTTGACGGCCTTGAGCTCCTTGGTGAAGTAGCTGCCCTTACGCGGAAGCTGCTCGACCCGACCCACATTCAGCCAGGCGCGTTTGAAGATCGCTTCGCGCTCCAGCTCGAAGATCTCCGGGCTGATGGAGTCCTCGTAGGACACCGGCTCGGTGCCCAGTTCCGGGTAATGCTGCGTCCAGCTGCCTTCTGGCGGCTTGGGAAATCGAGCCACGATCGCTCCTGTCCGTTCCGATCTCACTCGGACCCTGGGCGGTCGGACAACCATCCATCCGACGCCAAGATGGGGAATGGCTACGCAGCCACCGTCTTCAGTGATCCGTATGACTCCGTCGAGCCGACGGTATATGGTCAGAGTCGCAATCACAAGTAGTTGATATTGCTGGATGGGACTCGACAGTTACCTGGATGCGAAGTCCATCGCCGTCGCCCCCGAGCGAGAGTCCCTTGTGCAACTAGGTTTGATGATCGGCTCCGACAAGGAGCGGCTGCGCGGCGACCGGCTGGCCGGTTTGATCGACGACGGTCGCGCCGCCGAAGACGCTGGTTTCGCGTCCTTCTGGATTCCGCAGGTTCCCGGGTACTTCGACGCCCTGACCATGATCGCGCTCCTTGGCCAAAGCACCGAGCGCATCGAAATCGGCAGCGCCGTCATACCGATTCAAACTCGACATCCCATCGCCCTGGCCCAGCAGGCACTGACTACTCAGCTGGCATGCGAGGGCCGTTTCGCGCTAGGGCTGGGCGCGTCGCACCACTGGATCGTGAACGGTCAGCTGGGATTGTCCTACGAACGTCCGGCGGCGCTGATGCGTAACTATCTCGAGGTAATCAACGCCGCGTTCACCGGCCCGGGACCCGTCGACACCGAGAACGACAGCTACCGCGTGCACAGCCCGATGGATGTCGCCGAACCCATGCCGATGCCGATCCTGATCGCTGCTCTTGGGCCGAACATGTTGCGGATCGCCGGTGAGCAAACCGGCGGCACCATCCTGTGGATGGCCGATGAACGCGCGATCAGCGAGCACGTCGCGCCCCGGATCACCGCTGCCGCAACGGGTGCCGGGCGTCCGGCACCGCGCATCGTCGCCGGCGTTCCGGTCGCCTTGTGTTCGAATGCCGAAGTGGATGATGCACGGGCCTACGCGAGCGAAGTGCTCGGGCACGCGGACTTCTCACCCAATTACGTGCGCTTGCTGGAGCACGGCGACGCCGCCGATGTCGGCGACACCATGGCCGCCGGCGACGAGCGGGCCGTGATCGCCCGCCTGCGCAGATACCGCGACGCGGGGGTCACCGACCTTGCCGCGCGCATCGTGCCCTTGGGAGCGGATCCAGCCGCCCGCATGGCATCACGAATGCGGACTCAAGCGTTCCTCGCCGGCATCGGAGGCGAATTCTGACGATCGGCGGCGGACGCCTCCATGGCCGCAGCTTCGTAACTACCCATGAACTCCACCGGCACTCCGCCCATGTTGCAGACGAACAAGTCAACGCCGGGCACCCCCGTGTCGAAAACAGTTACATCGCCAGTGAATTGGCGCGCTTTGTCCTGCGTAGCGCCGTAGTCTTCGGTGAGGAAGGACAGTGCGGCAAGTCCTTCGGGTGCGACTGCGCGTAACTGTTCGGGAACGTCGAGAACTTCGATCAGCCCTGCCACTCCACTACCCAGGATCGTGACGTCCGCCCCCTCAGACGGTGGCCACCCAAGGGTCGTCTCGAGTACCTGTCCCGGAACGGGGAAACTGTGTTGCACCTCCATCCCGGCGACGACGGTGAGGAATTCGATGAACCTCGTCGCTGAGTGGCTGAGCATGACCACGTGATGCAGCTGGTTCGGCATGGCAAGACCTTCCGATCGGCGCCCATTCGTGGGGCACGTCGGATGCTAGCCAGGCGGGTCAAGGCGAAGTTGCAGATTGCGGAGAAAGCCCTGGTGCATCGACCGCTGCGGTCGCACGCCAGTATTCGAATGTGCTTCTCTAACTCGATGAAGACGGACTCGACAGTCTCCGGTGGTTGCCGACGCCCTGCTCGGAATTGAGATGCTGCGGGCCCAATGCTGGTTAT
Organism: Mycobacterium sp.; assembly: GCF_035603715.1. Lineage (GTDB taxonomy): Bacteria > Actinomycetota > Actinomycetes > Mycobacteriales > Mycobacteriaceae > Mycobacterium. The sequence goes on from NZ_DATNJW010000257.1 coordinate 17,788, forward strand.
TCATGATCGGTGCGTCGTTATTCGCGATCGGTACAGCGCCGGGGTTCGCGACGTTTTGCGGTGCGGACGCCAGCAATCTGCTGTGTTTCATGGGCTCGTGGTTTTTCACTAGCGCCGCGCTGATCCAACTGTTGCTGAGCAAACCGGCGAAGAGTCGGACGTGGGAAATCCCTTCGACGCGAGCTGAATGCTTATCGTCGGCGATCCAGTTGTTCGGCACGCTGAATTTCAACATCAGCACCGGTGCGGCGTTGTGGGCGCAGCGCATACCCGCCCGCCGGCATTTTGTGTGGGGGCCCGACGCGATAGGTTCGGTGGCCTTTCTGGTTAGTGGAGCTCTGGGGGTCGCGGCGGTAGCTCTCGCGGTCGGTCTCGTTCAACTGAAATCACGATTGTGGCTGGCAGCGTCGACCAGCATGATCGGTTCGATCGCCTTCGGCGCCTCGGCAGTCGGCGCCTTCATTACCAAGGCAGGAATTACGGAAGACGCACGGCTTGCCCAGCTGGGGACGTTCGTCGGAGCGTTGTGCTTCCTGATCGCCGCTTTCCTCAGACTGCCCAGACGTTTCTCACCGGGACCCGCCAGGGTATGAATTCGGCCCTTCAACGCTTGGCCTAAGCTTTGGCGCGCTTGGGTACCCTCCTGGCCGGTGGGTTGACGATCGAAACCCCAACATCAGTCGGAGGCCTTTGAATGGCGCGGATCCTGACCGTCTCAGACACCGTAGACATCGACATGGGCGCAGACGAGCTCTACTCGTTGATCAGTGACCCCACGCGGATGCCGGATTGGAGTCCGGAGAACCGCGGAGCAACAGTGTTGAATCCCGCGGAAGACGGGGCGGCTTTCGTCGGTATGAGGTTCGAAGGTCGCAATAAGCGAGGCCGGGCCGCGTGGACTACTCGTTGCACCGTCACCGCTGCCGACCCCGGGCGGCGCTTTGCCTTCAGGGTCCACACGATTGGTGTGAAGAAGCCTCGTGTGCGTGCGGCGAACGCATCGTGGGAGTACCGATTCCAGCCGACAGCCTCCGGCAAGACCAAGGTCACCGAAACGTGGAGCGACGACAGGACGTCGTGGCCTGATCCGCTGGTCGCGGTCTTTGACCGGGTCGTTACCTCGGGCAAATCGTTTCCAGAGTTCCAGCGAATCAACATCCGCAAGACCTTGGACGCGCTCAAACGCGTCGCGGAAGGCGCACCGAGCTAGCCGGGCCGACCGGTTTGACCGGTGGCGCCGTCGGCGACCGGACCGGTTCCGCCAATGCCGCCTGGGCCGCCGGCACCGCCGGAGCCGCCAATCACCCCGGCAGGAGCACCGTTTCCGCCGTTTCCGCCGTCGCCGCCGTGTCCACCTGTGGTGAGTGTGCTGCTGTGCACCGTTGCCGCGTTGCCGCCTGCGCCGCCGATGCCGCCTGCGGCGCCGTTTCCGAAGGTGAAGCTCTGGCCACCGTTGCCGGCTGTTCCGCCGTTTCCGCCGTCGTTGCCGGCTGTGACGTCGCTGTCGGTCACAGTTCCAGACGTGCCGCCAGCGCCGCCGTCACCGCCGGCCCCTCCGGTGCCAAAGTTGACACCGCCGCCGGCGCCGCCGGCGCCACCGGCACCACCGACGTCGCCGGTCGTCAGGGTGCTGTCGGTGACGGTCCCAGCTGACCCACCGCCACCACCAGCGCCACCGGCTCCGCCTTGGTAGGCCTCGATGCCGGCACCACCAGCGCCGCCGTCACCGCCGGCGCCGCCGCTATCACCCGTGCCCACGATGCTGTCGGTGATGATTCCACCAGTTCCACCGGACCCGCCGCTGCCGCCGTCGCCGCCAATGCCGAAGACGTAGGCGCTGCTGCCACTGCCGCCGGCACCGCCCGCACCACCGACGTCGCCGGTGGTGACGGTGCTCGATTGACTCACGGCCCCGCCGTCACCTCCGGCCCCGCCGGCCCCGCCGGCCCCGCCGTCGCCAGCGACCGCCCCGCCCTCGCGGCCGTCCCCGCCCGCTCCACCGGCGCCGCCATGGTCGCCGACGGAGACGGTGCTCGATTGATTCACGGCCCCGCCGTCGCCGCCGTCGCCACCGGCTCCCCCGGCCCCACCGTCGCCGAGATACCCGGCCGCCGCGCCATCGCTGCCCGCGCCGCCGGTACCGCCGTTGTCGCCGATGCCTACCGTGCTGGCGATGACGTCGCCGCTGTTGCCACCGTCGCCGCCTGCCCCGCCGGCACCCCCACTGCTACTGGAAAGCCCGGCGGCTCCGCCCCCTCCGCCCGCTCCGCCGTTATCGCCCGTGCCGACGGTGCTGTCGGTCACCGTCCCGCTGGTACCGCCGTCGCCGCCGACACCACCATCACCAGCGAGGCCATCGGCGTTGTTACCACCGGCACCGCCGGCTCCGCCGGTCCCGCCGTCATCGCCGGTGGTGAGGGTGCTGTCGGTGACCGCACCGCTGTCACCGCCTGCCCCGCCGCCACCTCCGCCGGCCGCGGCACTGGCATATGCCGCCTGCCCGCCGACCCCGCCGTTACCGCCGGTGCCGCCGTCGTCGCCGGCAGAGACGGTGCTGTCGGTGACCGCACCACCGTCACCACCTGCCCCGCCGTTGCCTGCGCTGCCGCCATCGCCAACGAAGCCGCCGATCGCCCCGTTGCCGCCGGTCCCGCCGTCGCCGCCGACGTCGCCGGTGTAGGTGATGTCGGAGCGGTTGGTGACGGCCCCGGCGGCTCCACCGGTACCGCCCTGTCCGCCGCTGCCGCCGGTGCCGATCGTCCCGCCAGAGCCGCCGGCACCACCGTCGCCGCCGGTGCCGCCGGCGTCGCCCGAGCCGACGATGCTGTTGCTGACCGCTCCCGCGTCGCCGCCGCCGCCGCCGTTACCTCCGTCGCCGCCGGGACCGATCAGCGTGTCAAGACTGGCGGCGCCTCCGGCCCCACCCGCCCCGCCGGTGTCGCCTGAGTAGAGGGTGCTGTCGGTCACCGTCCCGGCGTCACCGCCGCTGCCGCCGAGACCGCCGCTGCCGCCGCTGCCGATGCCGTTGCCTATGCCCCCATCGCCACCCCGCCCGCCGGCACCGCCGATGTCACCGGAGTAGACGGTGCTGCCGCCGCTGACCGCACCACCGTCACCACCAGCGCCGCCGGCCCCTCCGTCTCCGGCATCGCCGAGGACCCCAGCAGCCCTGCCGCCGGCGCCCCCCGCTCCGCCTGCCCCACCGTTGTCGCCCGAGTTGATGGTCCCGCCGCTGACAGCACCACCGTCACCACCAGCGCCGCCAGCGCCGCCATTACCGCCGTCGCCGGCCGCCACGCCGCCGTGACCGCCCGCTCCGCCGGCACCTCCCGCTCCGCCGTTATCGCCGGCAAGGGTCGCGTCGGCGCCATCCCCGCCCGCACCGCCCGCTCCGCCATTGCCGACCAATCCGGCGTCGCCGCCGTCTCCGCCGGCGCCGTCGTTGATCCCAACGCCGCCATCGCCGCCGTTACCGAAAAGTCCCGCGTCCCCGCCTGCACCACCCTGACCCGCCGCGTCGGTGGCGCCGCTACCGCCGTCACCGAAGAGCAGGCCACCGTTACCACCGGTGGCTTCGGCCAACGTGCCGCCACCAATTCCGTTGGCGCCGTTGCCGATCAGATATTCACCGAAATCTTTATTGATCGTGTTGTCGATGGATTCGCCTAGGGGGCTGTTGATCCAGTTCTGCTCATCGGTATGAATGGCCTGCAAGAACGCCGCGTCGAACCCCGCTGCGGGATCCGACGATGCTGCAGCGCCCTCAGCCGCGCCGGTAGCCGTACCAATACCGGCGACCGAATCTGTTGGCAGCGTTAACCATTGATCGAGCGCGCTACCGCCTAGGCCACCGAGATCCACGCTCGCAGCGGAGTCGAGACTTGCCAACACGTCCACACCTGTCACGGCGTTGATGATCGGGTCGACGATGACATCCAGGCCGTCAGCATGAGCCGCGGGGATGGCGGCAAGCGGACCGATGGTGAAAGTAAGAGCAGCGCCGGCACTGCTGCCCCAGCCGATCACACGACGCCGGCATTCCACCATCCAATGTGACGGCCTCGTGCGGTTCGCGCAGTGGCGTTGAACAGCCATCTTCGAACCTCCCCAACGAGGCTTTCCATCTCCGGTTTCGTCAAGCTAGCCCGTGAGTGGTCCCGGCGGGGCGAAACAAGCGTCGAAGTTTGTTGGGTGCCCCGTCCCGGCGTCGGGGAGTCCTGGCGGCGTGGGGGCCATGCCCCTCGCCCTGTCCCGCGTGCGAACCGATCAGCTCGCTTCCTCGGCCAAGACCCGATAAACCGTTGCGCGACTTACGCCCAACGCGGCGGCGATGGTCGAGGCGGATTCGCCAGTGGCGTGCATCCGCTGCGCCAGAGCAGCTTTCGAAGTATCCAATGCCTTCGGGCGTCCGATTGCTTGACCGCGTGCCCGACGTGCTTCGCGGGCTGCGGTGCGACGCTCGCGGCCCAACTCCAACTCAAGTTCGGCCAAGCTCGCCAGAACGCCGGCCACGACGAAGACCTCGACGCGGTTGCGGACCGTCTGAACATGGCGATCCAAGTTACTGCGGACGCTCTGCGGACGGCGGCACGTCGTTAACGGGCCAAAAAACGCCCTGACCTGTTCAAACTCTGTGGAGCTAAGGGGAATCGAACCCCTGACCTTCTCGATGCGAACGAGACGCGCTACCAACTGCGCTATAGCCCCTGACCGGTAGATCAGGCTACCAGTCGCGGCTTGCCTCGCCGAACTGCTACTGGCCCACCGCGCGCGGCAAGACCCTGTCCCAGTCGTAACGCTGGTCGGCGTAGGGCGCGTAGTCGAGATGCTCGAAGATCGGGTCTTCGTCGTCGATCTCCAGCACCACGGCGCCGGGCCGTCGCAACCGGGACGGGACAACGTCGTATTCGCGGTCGTAGGTGTTCTCCACACCGAGCTGCGAGCGTGCCATCCGCTGCATCCGGCGGCGTTGCACCCGCTCCTCGATCCGGGTCTGCCTGCGCAGGTAGCCCAGGTAGAGCACGGTCGCCGCGGACACGGTGCCGACGAACCACCACGCCGTGGACGTCAGCAGGAAGGCCGTCGCCGCCGAGAGGACCAATGTCAGCGCCATGACCATCAGTACCCGCTTGCGAGCGGCGTATTTGCGGGCGGCGGCCGCGGCGGCCTTGTCCGCGTCATAGCGATACCGCCGGTCGAACGCCGGAGTGGCGGTCCTCAGCGGCTCCGCGCCGATCGATATGCCTGACGTGTCGTCGATGTATTCGTACTGATCGGCGTCGTCATCGAACGCTTCGCCCTCGTCGTCGTACTCGACTTCGAGATTGACCTCGGTGTCCGTTTCCGCCACGGTCTCTTCGTGGACTTCAGCGCTTGCGCTCACCGGCAACACTTCGGGGTCGGGGTCGACCGCATCGAAGTCGAGATGGTCGGGAGCTGTCTCCTCGACCGCAGCCGCTGAAACCGTCACGACACGCGACGGCGAGGCGTCCTCGGTCTCGTCGTCGACGTCGTCAAGGTCGTCGTCGTATTCGTCTTCCTCGGGTTGCCAGTCGGGGTCGCTGCGATGACCTGCCGCCGGGCCACCGCGCTTGATCAGCCGGGCGGCCCTGGCGCTGTTGAGGACGCGGGTCGCCAACGCCACGTCGCTGGTGCGCCGCACTGCGTCGCGCTTGCTGACCAGCATGGGGACCAGCACGAACAGCCAGAGCACTACGAGCGATATCCACAACAACGACTGCGGGATGCTTGGCATAGCGACCCGCTCCTTTCCCGCAAGACTTAACCGGTGGCCGGCGCTACCGGCCGAGGCACGCTCAGATCAATTACACATCTGTAATTTACCTCTGACAAGCATCATTAGTCACAAAAGTCACGTTGGTAACACGACACGCCGCGCAATTCGGTCGGACTACTGGGACTACGCCCAGCCGGCGTGCCCGTCGCGCACCAGGGCCGACGTCACCGTCCCGTAGACCTCCTCGACCGTCAGGCCGACCAGGAGGTGATCGCGCCAGCCGCCGTCAACCTGGAGGTAGCGGCGCAGCAACCCCTCCTCGCGAAACCCGACCTTTGCCAGCACTGCCCGACTGGCCGCATTCTCCGGCCGGACGGTGGCTTCCACGCGATGCAACCTGACCGGGCCGAAGCAGTGATCTAGACCCAGCGCCAAGGCTCCGGTGGCGACGCCGCCGCCGGTCACCGAACTGGAGACCCAGTAGCCGATCCAGGCCGAGCGCAACGCGCCATGCGTGACGTTCCCGACCGTCAGCTGCCCGCAGAACTCGCCGTTCAGCTCGATCACATACGGCAGCATCCGGCCATTGCGCGCCTCCGCGCGCAAGCTCGAGCACACCGCCGGCCACGTCGAAACCGAGTGTCGCGCAGTCCAATCAGCTTCGGTACTGGGTTCCCACGGCTCCAGATGCTGCCGATCAGCCAGCCTCGCGCGACTCCATTTCGAGGCGTCGCGCAGGCGCACCGGGCGCAGCCGGATCGTGCCGGCGGCGACCCGCAACGGTCCGACCGAAGTCGGCCAGCCGGGGTGCTGGGAGCTGGAGCTGAACAGGTTCACGAGCCGATGCCACCAGGCCTTTCAGCCGCGCTGAGCGAGAAACGCGACTTCGACCACCTCGCCGGTGCGGATCTGCTCTGCATCGCGCGGAATCATGACCAGACAGTTCGCCTCAGCCAGCGTCGCCAGCAGGTGCGACGAGGCGCCCGGCGCCCCACCCAACGCCTGCACCAGATACTCGCCGGTGTCCTGATCGCGCATCAACTGTCCGCGCAGGAACCCTTTGCGGCCGGCGATCGAGGTGATCGGCGACAGCGTGCGAGCCTGCACGACCCGGCGCATCGGCTGTCGCTTCCCCAAGGACAACCGGATCAGCGGCCGGACCATCACTTCGAACACCACCAGCGCGCTGACCGGGTTGGCGGGCAGCAGAAAAGTCGGCACACCGTCGCGGCCCAACTGCCCGAAGCCCTGCACGGAGCCGGGATGCATGGCGACGCGGGTGACTTCCATTTCGCCGAGCTTGGCGAGCACCGACCGCACGGCCTCGGCCGCCGCGCCGCCGACCGCGCCGGCGATCACTACGATCTCGGCCCGATTGACCTGTCCCTCAACGACTTCGCCGAGTTCTCGCGGGTCGCTGCTGACGATGCCGACCCGGTTCACCTCCGCGCCCGCGTCGCGCGCGGCGGCCGCCAACGCGTAGGAGTTGACGTCGTAGACCTGTCCGTTGCCGGGCGTGCGCGAGATGTCGACCAGCTCGCCGCCCACCGCGAGCACCGATACCCGCGGGCGCGGATGCACCAGCACCCGGTCGCGGCCCACCGCCGCCAACAGCCCGACCTGGGCGGCGCCGATGATCGTCCCGGCCCGCACGGCAACGTCGCCGGGCTGCACGTCGTCACCGGTGCGTCGCACATAGGCACCGGACCGCACCCCGCGCAGCACCCGTACCCTCGACTGCCCGCCGTCAGTCCAGCGCAACGGCAACACCGCGTCGGCCAGCGTCGGCAGCGGCGCCCCGGTCTGCACGCGCGCGGCCTGCCCCGGCTGCAGCCTGCTTGGCGTCCGCGCGCCGGCCTGGACAGTGCCCATCACCGGCAGCGTCACCCCGCCGCTCGGCGAGGATCCCTCGGTCGCGCTCACCGACCGCAGCTCGTCGTCGGCCTGATCGTCGCCTTGGTCTTCGGACGGATCGCCCTGCCCGACGCCGAGCACGTCGACACTGCGAACCGCGTAGCCATCGATAGCGGCCTGGTCGAATCCGGGGAGCGGGTGCTCGGTGACGACTTCTTCGGCACACAACAGGCCTTGCGCTTCGGCGATCGCGACCCGCACCGGCCTCGGCGCCACCGCGGCGGCCGTTACCCGGGCTTGTTGCTCCTCCACCGAACGCACAGCGCGCCTTTCTGCCGTCACCCGCGTCAACACCAGGCCGACGCTGGCCGGGCCGGAAAGTGACGACTAACCGCTAGCGTTCGGCCAGACCCAAGCGAGTCACCAGCCACCGCCGCAGTTCTGGCCCGTAGTCGTCACGGTCCAAGGCAAAGTCAACCGCAGCCTTCAGGTAGCCGCCGGGATTTCCCAAGTCGTGTCGGGAGCCGCGGTGAACCACGACGTGCACCGGGTGTCCCTCTTTGATCAGCAATGCGATCGCGTCGGTGAGCTGCATTTCGCCGCCGACTCCCCGCTGAATGCGATGCAGCGCGTCGAAGATGGCGCGGTCCAGGACGTAACGGCCGGCCGCCGCGTACAACGACGGCGCGTCCGCCTGGTTCGGCTTTTCCACCATGCCGTTGACCTTCAGCACGTCTGTGTCGGCTCCGGGCACCGGCTCGACGTCGAAAACGCCGTAGGCGCTTATCTCTTCGGGCGTCACCTCGATCGCGCACAACACCGTGCCACCGAACTCCGCGCGTACCTTCGACATCGTCTCCAGCACGCCGGTCGGCAGCACCAGGTCGTCGGGCAGCAGGACCGAGACCGCGTCTTCGTCGGCCTCCAGCACCGGCTCCACGCAGCTGATCGCGTGCCCGAGGCCGAGCGGCTCGGCCTGCACCACCGACTCGACTTTGATCAGCGCCGGTGCGCGACGGACCTTGGCCAGCATGGCCTCCTTGCCCCGCGCCTCGAGCGTGCCTTCGAGCACCAAGTCTTCGACGAAGTGCGCGACGACGCCGTCCTTGCCTTCGGAGGTGATGATGACCAGCCGTTCGGCGCCGGCCTCGGCGGCTTCGGCCGCCACCAGCTCGATGCCGGGAGTGTCGACGACGGGCAGCAGTTCCTTGGGCACGGTCTTGGTCGCAGGCAGAAAACGGGTGCCCAAACCGGCCGCGGGCACGATCGCCGTGCGGGGAACCGAAACCTGTAAGCGGGACATCGTTGAAACCATATCGTTGACCTTGTGCCGACCGTGGGCAAGCCCGCATTGCGAGAACGGCTGCTAGCAGCCCGTCGTTCGATTTCCGACGACGTCCACGCGCAGGAGGCCCGATCGTTGGCTGCCCATATCGATGCCTTGACGATCAACGGCGGCCGCACGGTATGCGCCTACGTCCCGGTCGGGGCCGAGCCGGGATCCATCGAGATGCTGGATGTGCTGTTGCGGCAAGCCGACCGGGTGCTGCTGCCCGTCACCCGTACCACCGGCGACGGCTCCGCGATGGCACTGCTGTGGGGTGAATACCAGCCCGGACAGCTGGCGACGGCGAGGTTCGGCCTGCTCGAACCCGCGGGGCCGTGGTTACCGGCGACCACCCTGGCCGAGGCGAGCGTGCTGTTTGTTCCGGCGCTGGCCGTCGACCGCACCGGCGCCAGGCTGGGCCGGGGCCGAGGTTTCTACGACCGCACGCTGGTCCTCCGGAATCCCGACGCGCCCCTGATCGCCGTGGTCCGCGACGACGAGCTGCTGGACGAGGTGCCGCACGAGCCGCACGACGTGCCGATGACGCATGCCCTGACCCCTGGGCACGGCCTGGTCGAACTCACCGCTTAGCAGTCCCGCAGCACGTCGCGCATCGCGTCTTTCTCTTTGCCCGACACCCACAGCTGGTAGTCGGTCTTCACCTCGACCTGGCGGGCGACGAACGCACACCGGAACGCCGCATTCGGCGGCAACCACGACGCGGCATCACGAAAAGCCTTGTCGAAGTTGACCTGACCGGCCACGGCCAACAAATTGCGGGGGTCGTTGGCGAAGTCACGCCGGCGCTGGTCGTCCCACAACCGTGCGCCCTTGTACCAGGCGTCGGCCAGCGCAACCACGTGGTCGATCTGCACGGCCGAGGAGCTGTCTGGTCCGCGGACGAAGTCGATGGTCGCCCCGGTGTACGGGTCGTGCAACACGCCGCTTTGCGCGAAGCAGGTGCCGGGCCGCACCTGCAGATCGGCCAGGTCGCGGCGCAGGATGTCGTCGCGGGTGTTGCAGCCGTTGTGACCGAACTCGACGTTGACGTCGTCACTCCACGCCTCACCGAACCGGAAGCGCTGGAAGTCGCTGACCCGGTCCCAGCCGTGGACGGGCAGCGCCTCCATCTGACCGCGGGCGATGTCGTAGCTCGGCGTCGCCGTCCGCGACGGTCCGGGCTCGGGTTGTTGCCGTGCTTCATCGCGCAGGTAGAGCCAGCCGACACCAACCGCAACAGCGACCACAATTGCGAGCGCCAACCCATCCCGGTACCGGCTGTAGGTTCGCACGCGTCGTGTCATATCGCACTTTCTTGAACTGCGATGACATTAAGCGTCGACGCGGGGGCCGGTAGCGCGACACCCACTTTTGAGTTATTGCGGCGCCGCGGTAACTAAGCGGTTGCTGCGAATAGCACTTTAGTTTGCTCGAGTCGGTATTGGGTGCGGGCCAGCTTGCCGGACTTCATCTTTTTGCGCCAGGCCGGGAAGTTGTCGCCGTACTGCTGATGCTCGGCCCCGGCGGCCTCGTAGACGACATAGCCGCCCTTGAGAATGCTGAATGGAGCTTTGAGCTTGCCCAACTTGTCGTACTGCGCGGTCGCGTGATCGGAGAGCGGGTCGAACCATGCCGGCGTCACGAAGTTGGAAACCGACA
>NZ_DATNJW010000258.1:0-2913 GCF_035603715.1 Mycobacterium sp.
CGGGGTGCGGCGAATCGGTTGTGTGGTGTGCGCCTCAGGACTTGGTTGTAGCACGCCACCAAGCTCCGATATACAGCAGCATCGATACCACCAAAGCCACCAGCACCCACATCACGATGGTGAGATCAATCCAGCTTCCGAACGACGGCGAACCCGGAAGCGCGTTTCTCAGCGGTACCACCGCAAACAGCATGGCGGCGTACCAGGTCGTCATCGGCGACTGAAATCGCCGCGGATCGCGAATGGTCTGAACTGCGACGAACAAGCCGACAGCGGCGATCGCGACGAAGATGCAGAGGATGACGATGGCGAACACCATCGTGCTTGCCGATCGTTGCAAGTCGACTTCGTAGGGCGCCGTCGCACTGGCGTTGTTCACCCGACGCACGTCGGCCTTCCAGCCGGTCAGCCGATCGACGAACGTGATGTTGGCGCGTTCCGGCAGTTGTCCCTCAGCGGTGAACAGCGAAACGGTGATCGGTCCCGTGTAATAGCTGTCGAAGGGCCAACGCTCGACATCGCGAGCCAGAGTGATCGGAACGGGGAAGACGCCGGGCAACATCCCCTTGGACCAGGTCCGTCTGATCGGCGTCGTGGCCGAGGTGACGGCTACCGTGAGGTCTTGCTTGAGACCATCGGTCGCGGGATCCAGCAATTCAGGACCTGGCTTGACGATGAGATCGGCGACGAGCTCGCTGTAGTTGTTGCCAATGCTCACCACGTCCAGCGTCACCGTCGCACCGCTGCCGGTAGGCGCCCCATGAAGTGAAATGCGTTGCGACCCAGCGCCGTCGACATACAAGACAATCGATGTGAGCATCGCGCAGGCAACGACTCCCACCAGCGCGACGACGCGGCGTCTTGCGGCCGTCCACCAGCGGGGAGCACGAACCGACTCCGGGGCCGCTGCCCACGGAGTCGGTTCGTTGCCGTCCCGATCGGTGGTCGCGACGGCATGCTCTTTAGCGCTGCTGACCTCAGTGCTCATGGCGCGAAACAGGACCTCACCGCTAGGCCGCCAGCTCGACTTCGGTGCGCGACGTCTCGGTGTGCGCCCGAGTGCGCGTGACGTTGTTGATCGCGCGGTAGAGCGGGGCCGTCACCGCCGTGGTCACGATCGCAAGTGCACACAACATCGCGAAGGCGTAGGGCCCGATCAGGTGGGCTTGCAGACCGATCGATGCGATGGCCAGTTCGGTGACGCCGCGGCAATTCAGCAGGACGCCGAGCTTTGCTGAAGTGGCGAGTGGCCAGCGTTGCATCCTGCCGGCCACCAGCCCGACGGCGAGCTTCGAACCGAAGGCGGCCATGGTCAGTACAAGCAGGCACACCAGGCTGCCCCACCGGAACAGATCCGCCAGGACTTGCAACGGCACAGACAGCGCGCTGGACACGAAGAACGCCGGAATGAGAATGTCGGCGACCGCGCCCAACGCCCGCTGCGATGCCTCGTTGGCCAGGCCCGCCGGGAAGAACAGACCGGCGAGCACCGCACCGAGGGCCGGGTGCAGACCGAACACCTGCGTTGCTGCCGCGCCAGCCAGTACGTAGGCAAACACCGCCACCACGAACGGAGCTCCCTGGTGGGAGTCCCGGAAAAGGCGCTCAACGATCCGTGGCAGTACGAACATCACGGTGATCAGCAAACCGGCGCCCACACACAGCGCCGGTACGGAGACCGTGCTGAGGTCTCTGGTCACCAGGATCAGTACCGTCACCAGCGCCCAAGCCGCCGCATCGGTCGCGACGGCAATCCGCAGCGCGACACCCGGGATGGGCGCCGCGACAGCAAGGTCCTTCATGATCAGCACGAGGACGGGAACCGCCGTGACGCTGAGCGCCACACCTATGAACATCCAGACATGCATCGGGTTGTGGTCCGGTCCGACCAGTCGGTGTGCGAAGGGAAAAGCCGCAGCCGCGCAGACGATGACCGGAATCAGCACGCAGGGCAGGAGTCGCCACAGCGGTGAGCGTTCGGTTGTTGTCTTGCTGTAGGAGCGCAACTCGACTCCGACCAAGAACAACAGCAACAAGAGGCCGGCTTGACCCACGGCGTCGATTAGCGATTTCGACGTCGGCGAAAGTAACGCGGAATTTACCGAATGCGGACTAATGGCCAGAATGGTGCCGAGTAGGAGTCCAAAGAAAATAACCCCGACTACCGCCGGCTGACGAATCCGCCGAAACAGGTTTCCGATGAATACCGAGCCGACCAAGACCACCGCAAGGACGATTAGTGCTTGCAGCACGTTACCGAGTGGCATCGAGACTCCCTCGCAACCGATTGCGTTCGCTATTCAGCAGGCGTCTAAGCGATTTGGCTTCTGCGAACCACCGGTTGCATAGGTGGTTGCGGCGCACCCTTTGTATATCGACCGGCGCGGCGCTCCGCAACGGCTGCATGCGGGCGAGGGCGTCCCATGATGGATTCTTAACGAAGTGCGGTCAGAATCATGACGCTTTATTGACGGCAGTTGTGGTCGACATCACGGCCGTTTAAAGCGCATCACCGGTATTCCCAAATCCGTGGAAGCCACGGGCGCGTCGACGACTCCGGGTTTCTTTTTCACGCAGTTCTTGCTTGGCGGCTGACGTCGGCGTCTTGCTGCGGTTGAGGTGATTGCTCGACCTCGTCGTCGGGCTCCGGGGCCGCGGCGACGTGCTTGGGCGGCAGGCCCTTGCGCAGGGTTGCCACCAGGTCGCGGTACGGCCCCACCAGGTAGACGGTGTCGCCGCCCCGAAGTCGCCCTTCGTGGTGCGGGCGCAGATCGATCGGGGCGTCCTCTCGGCAGATCGCGATCACGCGTGTTCGGCTCGACAATTTACCCATCTGGACCCCGTCGAGTTCACTGCCGTCGGCGACCAGCATCGCACCCACCATGAACGAACTCTGGCCGATCGAGAAGGTGC
>NZ_DATNJW010000259.1:0-2262 GCF_035603715.1 Mycobacterium sp.
CCTCGTAGCGGCCCTGGTATCGGCTGGAGTCGGACGGCGGTTCGTACCTGTCGGAATCGCCGAAACGGCTGCTACGCGGGCGCTCGTATGGGTTGCGTCGGCTGCGTGGCTCGCGACGTCCTTCCCGCGGTGATTGGCCGCGCGGGTCCGGATCGCCCTCCGGGCGGGGACGCCGCCGAGGCCGCCGCGCCGGTTCCCCGGCGTCGTAATCGCGGGCCGTCGCGCCTCTGCGAGCCGACCGCCTCGCCCGCTCGGGATGTTCGACCGACTCGGCCCCGTCGTCCGGCCCTTCCCTGGTGTGCCGCGAACGGGTTCGGGAAGACCGGGTCGCAGACCGGCTGTTGCGCGCCGTCCGTCGGGCTTTGGAGGAGCTGGACGTGCGCTTGCGACGCGCACCGGCCGAAGCGTCCTCGGCGTCGTCTGCGGCGGTTTCGGGGTGCATCAGCGACCGCAGCTTGGCGACCAGGCCACCGACGACCGACTTCGCATCGGCGCCGGTCGCGCCGCCGTCATCGTCGGACACATCAGCCGCACCCGTCACTCGCGAGTTGCCGAAGTACCACCTGATCAGGCCGACCGCGAGCACGCCGCCGGCGGTGCCCAGCATCAGCGGAAACCGCTCGATGAGCGGATAGCCACAGTTGATCAGCAGGTCTTTGAGATGGCCGACCTTGCCGTCGTGGAACAGCCAGTAGGCGCCGGGCACGGCGCAGAACAGGATCAACGGCGGCTGGATGATCGTGGTGAAGATGCCGTCCTGGCGTACCGCGAGCACCGCGGCCACACAGCCGGCTATGTAGAAGCCGGCGAAGACGTGGGTCAGATCCTTATGGCCAGCATCGATTCCGTAGCCGATGGCCGTCGCCGTGACGGCGATGAGCACGGCCGCGTACCAGGGGACGCCTGGAATGTTTGGGTGTGCCGAGCGGTGTGAAACCTCCACCGCTGGCTTTGCCCGCTGCGCTGACACATGTAGACCGTACCGGGAATGGACCGAAAGCCCCGTAAATACCACGTAGGGACACTGGGCGCGCCATGCCTTTCGCGTGGGAACGGTCCCTGGCAAAAGGCGTCGCCGCCGAGCCCTAGACTTGATTCTCCGTGAGCCTGAGCCTGGGAATTGTGGGTTTGCCCAACGTCGGCAAGTCGACGTTGTTCAACGCGTTGACCCGGAACAACGTGGTGGCGGCCAACTATCCGTTCGCGACGATCGAACCGAACGAGGGCGTGGTGCCGCTGCCCGATCCGCGACTGGACAAGCTGGCGGAGATGTTCCATTCCGAGAAGATCGTGCCCGCGCCGGTGACGTTCGTCGACATCGCCGGAATCGTGAAGGGCGCTTCCGAGGGCGCCGGGCTCGGGAACAAGTTCCTGGCCAACATCCGCGAGTGTGACGCGATCTGCCAGGTGGTGCGCGTGTTCGCCGACGACGACGTCGTGCACGTGGACGGCAAGGTCGATCCGAGGTCCGACATCGAGGTGATCGAGACCGAGCTGATTCTGGCTGACATGCAGACACTCGAGAAGGCCGTGCCGCGGCTCGAGAAGGAAGCCCGCAACAACAAGGAGCGCAAGCCGATACACGAGGCGGCCGTCGCGGCGCAGGCGGTGCTGGACTCTGGCCAGACGCTGTTCGCCGCCGGTGTCGACGCGTTAGTGCTGCGCGAGCTGAACCTGATGACCACCAAACCGTTTCTGTACGTGTTCAATTCCGATGAGTCGGTGCTGACCGACGATGCCCGCAAAGCCGAGCTGTGCGCGATGGTCGCACCTGCCGACGCGGTGTTCCTCGACGCGAAGATCGAGGCCGAACTGCAAGAGCTGGACGACGAGTCCGCTGCTGAGCTGCTGGAGTCCATCGGGCAGACCGAGCGCGGGCTAGATGCGTTGGCGCGGGCGGGTTTTCACACCCTCAAGCTGCAGACCTATCTGACGGCGGGCCCAAAAGAGTCGCGCGCCTGGGTGATTCATCAGGGCGATACCGCGCCCAAGGCCGCCGGGGTGATTCATACCGACTTCGAGAAGGGCTTCATCAAAGCCGAAATCGTGTCCTACGACGACCTGATCGCCGCCGGCTCGATGGCGGCGGCCAAGGCCGCCGGCAAGGTCCGGATGGAGGGCAAGGACTACGTAATGGCCGACGGCGACGTCGTCGAATTCCGCTTCAACGTGTAGGCGATCTTCACCATCGCTCCGGCCACTCCCCGCCCGGAGTGCGTTGCCTCACTCGGCGAATCGGAGATACCGTCGGTGTCCGGTGAC
>NZ_DATNJW010000260.1:0-5848 GCF_035603715.1 Mycobacterium sp.
ACCCCGTCGCGGAAACTGGCCGACTTCGTCCGCTGCCGAGACCTGACCTGCCGATTCCCCGGCTGCGACCAACCTGCTACGCGCTGCGACCTCGACCACACCGTCCCCCACGCCGACGGCGGGGCCACCCACGCGTCCAACCTGAAAGCGCTTTGCCGGCGCCATCATTTGCTCAAGACGTTCTGGGGTTGGTCTGACCAGCAACTGCCCGACGGCACCGTCATCTGGATCTCACCATCCGAGCAGACGTATGTGACGGCGCCGGGCAGCGCCTTCGTGTTCCCCAGTCTGTGCGTACCCACGCAGGTGCTAGAGCCGGTTCCTGACCGGTCGCGGTGTGCTGACCGTGCCGCGATGATGCCCACGCGTCGACGTACCCGGGCCCAGAACCGGGCCAATTACGTTGCCGCAGAACGGCGACACAACCGGGCGGCGCGGCAAGCCGCCCAGCACGCCGCCTTTGGCGGACCCGCACCACCGGCCCGGGACGACGAGCCGCCGCCCTTCTAATTGGCCGTCGTCGTTTACGCAGAGGCGACGGCGAACAACCGCCATTCGCCGGGAACGCCTTTGAGTTGGTGAGCGGCGCGGTCCTCGAACTCGAGTCCTGACCCGATCACGAGGTCGCGCAACGTGCTGGACACGAGCACGTCGTTCGGCCCGGCGAGGGCGCTCACGCGCGCCCCGATGTGCACGCCGATCCCACCGATGTCCTCGCCACGAATTTCGCACTCGCCGGTATGCAGTCCGGCCCGCACCTGGATGCCCAGTGCTTGCACCGTGTCACGAATTGCCATGGCGCAGCGGATCGCTCGCTGCGGGCCGTCGAAGGTCGCGAGGAAGCCGTCGCCCGAGGTGTTCACTTCGCGGCCCCGAAAGCGAGCTAGCTGCGACCGGACGACTGCGTCGTGAGCATCAAGCAACGCGCGCCAGTCGCGATCGCCCATGTCTGCGGCCCGACGCGTCGAGTCCACGATGTCGGTGAACAGCACCGTGGCCAGCACTCGGTCATCGGCCACTTCGGCCTGCTGGCCGGTGATGAACTGCGCGATCTCCTGGAACGACTCGCGCCACGGTTCAACGATGTGGAGCATGTTGCGCCCTGGAAGCTCAACGTATTTCGCGCCCGGTATGCGATCAGCGACGTCCTTGCCCCACTCGGGCGGGAAAAAGGGGTCATCGGTGTGATGGAGGACGAGTGTCGGGACACGGACTGTGGGAAGCAACGCCCGTACATCCGTTTCGGCCAGCAGAGAGATCATGCGAGCAGCGGTCCCTGGGCTTGCCCCCAGGCGTTCATAGCGTGCCCACGCTGCCCGGATCTCCTCGTTCCACGGCATGTCCGGATTCAGGACATGCTGTATCTCCCCGGTGCCCCACATGGCGGCCATGGCGTCAGCGGTCTGCTCGGCTGCGGGTCCCTCGATGGTGCGCTCAGCCATCGGATTCGCATAGCTCTCCAGCACGACGAGCCCGGCTGTCCGCGACGGATGTGTCGCCGCAAACAGTGCCCCCGCCGGGAGCGCGCCGGACATCGCGACCAGCACCGCTTCACGACTCCCGAGATCATCCAGCACCGCAGTGATGCTGTCGGCCCATAGCTCCAAAGTCGGCAGCGCGCCCGACGTGACGGGATCAGACACTCCAATGCCCGGCTGGTCGAAGAAAATCAGCCGACCGAGCGATGTCATCGCCTCAACCCACCCTCGAAGAGACGGCTGCTCAGGCAAGTCCTCACAGTTGCTAAAGAACGCCGGGACAAGCACGATGTCGCGAGGACCTTCACGCGACGCCCGATAGGCGACCCGCAAATCCCCGTTCATCGCATAGCGCGTCTCGGAGAACACCGCAGAAGTCTATGCCGACGGACGGGTCGAGCACCGTGTATCAGCCCAAGCGTCGACGCACCGCTACTTCTTGGACGGGATCACAACAATCACGATCAGCGTCAGAATGCTGAAGAACAAACCGAGGATGCCCCAGCCAAATGGGTTGCGGCCCTTGGTCGCTGCGACCAGTGCGCACACGATCGCCGCGATGACGCTACCGATCGCGACGAAAATGCCGTGAATGCCACGCAGAATGAAACCTGCGGCTTCCGGTTGGCTGTAGCTGGCAAGCAACAGTTGATGAAGCATGACGACCTCCTTGGCGCCGAAAGGGGGCACCTGCTCGACCCCGGAACGGGGTACCCGGATGGGCCGGAATCAAACTGTCCCGCAGCGGGAGACGCCCATCGAGCTGGCGCAAGTCGCCTTTCTAGCTCTTGCTCAGGCCCTTAACGAAAGCCTGGGCTTGGTCCCAACTCGGCAACAGGCCGGCGGCGCGCACCTCGTCCAAGGTGGGCGCGGCGGCGTCGCGGTCAGAGATCAGCAGCTCGTGCCCGCTCGGCCAATCGATCGCCAGCGCCGGGTCGGTGGGGGAGATGGTGTGTTCGCGTTGCGGGCTGTACTCCGCTGAGCAGAGATACATCACCGTCGAATTATCCTCCAGGACAAGGAAACCATGCGCCAGGCCTTCGGAGAGGTAGACCGTCTTGTGGCTGCGGTCGTCGAGTACCACGGCGTCCCAGCGGCCGAATGTCGGCGAGCCCACCCGGATGTCGACAACGACATCGAACACCGAGCCGGACAGGCAGGTCACGTATTTGGCTTGGCTCGGTGGCAGCTGCGCGAAATGCAGGCCGCGCAACACGCCGGCCGACGATACCGAGCAGTTGGCCTGCCGGACGTCCAGCCGATGGCCCGCGAACTCAGTGAAACTGTGGTCGGTCAGCCATTCGAAGAACAGCCCACGCGAATCGGGATGCACCGCCGGCGTGATTTCCCATGCTCCGGCTATGTCCAGTTCCCGGACCTGCACGTCACTGACCCTGTCGTTCGTAGCGAGCCTCGGCGGCGTCTTTGAGGGGCCGCCACCAGGATTCGTGGTCGCGATACCACTCGATGGTGGTGCGCAATCCTTCAGCGAAATCGGTATGCTTTGGCGCCCAACCTAATTCGTTGCTCAGCTGAGACGGATCGATCGCATACCGGAGGTCGTGGCCAGCGCGGTCGACAACGTGATCGAAGTCGTCGGGATCGCGGCCCATCAACTCGAGCAGAGTCCGCAGCACCGAAAGGTTGTCGCGTTCGCCGTCGGCGCCGATCAGGTACGTCTGCCCAGCCCGACCGCCGTCGAGGATACGGCGCACCGCGTCGTTGTGGTCCTCGACGTGGATCCAGTCCCGGACGTTGGCCCCATCGCCATACAACTTCGGCCGCCGCCCGGTGAGGACATTGGTGATCTGACGCGGGATGAACTTCTCCACGTGCTGATACGGACCATAGTTGTTGGAGCAGTTCGAGATCGTCGCGCGCACGCCGTAGGAACGCACCCAACCCCGCACCAGCAGGTCGGAGGCGGCCTTTGTCGACGAATAGGGACTCGACGGGTTGTACGGCGTGGACTCGGTGAACCGTTGCGGATCGTCGAGCTCCAGATCCCCATAGACCTCATCGGTGGACACATGATGCAGTCGCACCCCGTGCCGCCGTACGGCTTCCAGAATGATGAACGTCCCGACCACGTTGGTCTGCAGGAACGACGCCGGATCCGCCAGCGAGTTATCCACGTGGGTTTCGGCCGCGAAATGCACCACCGCATCCGACTCGGCCACCAATTGGTCAACGAGATCGGCGTCTCTGATGTCGCCCTGGACCAGCCTGATCTGGTCCTCGACCGGAGCCAGCGATTCGCGGCAGCCCGCGTAGGTCATGGCGTCCAGAACCGTCACCGCGTCTTCGGGGTGGTCGTGCATGGTGGCGTGCACGAAATTGGCGCCGATGAAGCCGGCGCCACCGGTCACCAGCAGCCGCATGGAGCAAACCCTAGCGCGGCCCCTCAGCCCGGAGGTGTCAAACCCAGCGCTCCGGCCAACTCTTCCAGTACGCCCACCAGCTTGCCGTCGGGGCCGCCCAGTACCTGGATCGCCACGTGATCGGCGCCGGCCTCAAGGTGCTCGTTGAGGCGTGCGGCAATCTGCTCTGACGTGCCGTGGGCGACGACGGCGTCAATCAGCTTGTCACTGCCGGGTTTACGGACATCGGCATCGGTGAACCCGAGCCGCCGCCAGTTGTTCACGTAATTACTCAGGCCGAGGTAGAAGTCGGCGGTTTTCCGGCCGATTTCACGCGCCTCGTTGGCATTGGCGGTCAGGACCACCTTGTGTTCGGGGGCCAGGAAGACCGTGTTGCCGATCAACTCGCGCGCTTGGGCGGTGTGTTCCGGCGTCGTCAGGTACGGGTGGGCGCCGGCGCTGCGCTCGGCGGAGAGAGCGAGCACTTTGGGGCCCAGGGCAGCGAGTACCCGTCGGCTGGTCGGCACCGATGCGCTGTCGAGCTCGTCGAGATACTCGACCAGTGCGTCGTAGGGCTTCTTGTAATCACCGGTGTGCTCGGGGTGACCCACGCCGATACCGAGCAAAAACCGGCCCGGGTAGTCGTTCTCGATCCGGTGATAGGACTTCGCCACATCGGCGGCCGGCGATGCCCAGATGTTGATGATCCCGGTCGCCAGTTGCAGCGACGTCGTCTCCGCCAGAGCCGGTTCCACCCACGCCAGGTCGCCATCGGGCGATCCGCCGATCCAGGCCGCCCCGTAACCCAGCGCCTCGATCTGCTGGGCGAGATTCGGGCTGATCGATCGACTTGGAAGCCAGACGCCGTATCGACCCAGGTCGAGTTTCAGCGAAGCGGCCTCTGTCATCTAGCTCCCCCTCTGGTCAGTCACGCCGGATTCAGTCCCAGCGGCCCGGCCAGTTCGGCCAGAGCCGACACTAGGTTTTCATCTTTGGTCAGGATCTGCACAGGCACGTGGTCGGCGCCGGCGTCGAGGTGTTCCTTCAGCCGCGCCGCGATCGCCTCCGGTGTGCCGTATGCCACCACCGAGTCGATCAGCCGATCGCTGCCGGGGAAGGTTACCTCTTCCTCCGAGAACCCCAGCCGCTTCCAGTTGTTGCGGTAGTTGGCCAGGTTGAAATAGACCGGCAGCATCTTGCGGGCGACGGCGCGCGCATGCTCCGCGTCGGTGGTCAATACCGCCTTGTGCTCCGGCGCCAAAAACGCCGCCGGGCCCATCAATTCGCGCGCCTGGGCGGTGTGCTCCGGCGTGGTCAGGTACGGGTGCGCGCCCGCGCTACGCCGTGCCGACAGCTTGAGCACCTGTGGGCCCAGGGCCGCGACGACACGACGATTGGCCGGAACGCCGTGTTCGTCGAGCTCGTCCAGATACTCCACCAGCGCGTCATAGGGCTTGCGGTATTCGGTGATCGCCTCGGGGTGCCCGACGCCGATGCCCAGCAGGAAACGGCCCGGGTAGGCGCGGTCGATGCGATGGAACGACTCGGCCACCGGCTTGGCCGCGTCCGACCAGATGTTGACGATGCCGGTCGCTACCTGCAGCGTCGTCGTCGCTTCGAGGATGGGCTCGACCCACGCCAGCTCAGCGGGCGGCGAACCACCGACCCAGACAGACCCGTAACCCAGGGCTTCGATGTCTTTGGCTTGTTCAGGCGTGACGCCGCGTCCGAACGATCCGAACCGGCCAAGATTGGGCTTGCTCGCAGCAGTATCGATCATGGTGGCTCCAACCTGTGCGGTGATGCGGTCTATTCCGTCAGCTCGGTATCCAGATCGGGATCCGCCAAATCCTCGACGCGCGGCTTTTCCAGCGGCAGCAGCACGATGAAGCGGGTATCGCCGGGCACGGACTCCACGCGCAAATCCCCGCGATGTTTCTTCACGACGATGTTCCACGCCAAATCCAGCCCGAGGCCGGTGCCCTCGCCGACCGGTTTGGTGGTGAAGAA
>NZ_DATNJW010000261.1:0-2467 GCF_035603715.1 Mycobacterium sp.
CACGATCGCGTCCGCCGTCAGCTTGGCGACGTCGTCGACGCCCAGGCTTTCGTCTTGCGCCGGCAGCGGCCCCATATCTCCCTTGACGGCGGGCGCTGAGTCCAGTCCGTAGTCCGCGCCACGGATTCGTTCCGAGTTGGAAACCAGCTTGGTCTCCACGACCATCGGGCACAGCACCGATACGCCGATGTTGTCGCCTTTGAGTTCGCGAGCCAAGGTCTCCGCCAGGCCGACAACGCCGTATTTGGCGACGCCGTACGCTCCCAGGCCGGCGTTGGGTACCAGGCCGGCGAAGGACGCGGTGAAGGCGAAGTGGCCGCCGGTGCCCTGCTCGAGCAGCCTCGGTACGAACGCCTCAGCGGCATGGATCGAACCCCACAGGTCGATGTCGATCACCCAGCGCCAGTCGTCGTGGGTCATCTGCGCGATCGGACCCGCCACAACGATGCCGGCATTGCTGAACACGACGTCGACTTGGCCGAGGAGGCGGAAGGCCTCGTCGGCAAGGTGCACCATTTCGTCGAGCCGGCTAACGTCACAGACGACGCCGTGCGCCTCGAATCCTTCGGCGCGCAAGTGATTTACCGCCTGCTCCAGTCCGGGTTTGTCGACATCGGAGAGCACCACGCGCGCCCCCCGGCGGGCGAATTCGGTGGCGGTGGCAAAACCGATGCCGCTGGCACCGCCGGTGATAACCGCTCCAGTTCCGTTGAAAGTCTCCATAGATGCAACATCCCGGTGCTCGTCGACGCGGTGATCGGGCACGACCAACCTGCATGCGAGATTATTACCCCGCCGTTGGCCGCGGACGGTTGGCTACCCGATTGATTCGGTCGAGGGCCGGCCTGCGCTAGCACCGGCGGCGCGGCGGGTCATTGTGGGCGGTCACGGTCGACTGCCGTGGGGGCTGTTCGGCGCCCGATGAACCGCTGTCCCGGTGAGAACACCAGATTGGTGCCGGGTAAATAGTGCTGGGAGCTATTTCAGGCAGCTACCCGCGTCGACCGGCAGGGTCACACCTGTGACATAGCGAGATTCGTCGGAGGCGAAGAACAGCACCGCGTTGCTGATGTCGATCGGCTCCACCCACGGGATGGGCAGCGTGTGGAACAGCTGACAGATCGGTGCCATGTCGTCGGGACCCGGGTTCTCCAGATCCGGGCGGAACATCTTGAACGTGCCGTCGTTGTGCAGCATCGGCGTCTTGACGTGGGTTGGGTGCACCGAGTTGACGCGAATCATGTGCTGTCCCAGCTCAACTCCGAAGGCGCGCATCAGCCCGACGACACCGTGCTTGGCGGCTACGTAGTGACCGGTGTGGGGATAGGCCTTGAGCCCGCCGACCGAGCTGGTCAGGATGATCGAGCCGCCGCGCCCACCCGAAAGGATATGCGGAACACCGGCTTTGACGGTCTTCCATACCCCGCCCAGGTTGATGTCGATCATCTCGGTCCAGTCTTCGTCACTGGTTTTGTCCAATGTGTCGCCGCCGTTTCCGATTCCGGCGTTGGCGACGATGATGTCCAGCCGGCCGAGCTGCTCGACGCCGGTGTCCACCGCGGCTTTCAGCGCGGCGAAGTCGCGCACGTCGACCTCTGCGGTGAAGATTCTGCGGTTGTGTCCTTTGACCAAGTCGGCGGTCTCGGCCAGATCCTCCGGCGTCGACGCCGGGATCGCGGTGTCCACAACGCCTTCGCGGATAGGCTTACAGATGTCGATGGCGATGATGTCGGCGCCTTCTTGCGCCAACCGCACCGCGTGGCTGCGGCCCTGACCGCGTGCCGCCCCGCTCACGAAAGCGACTTTGCCCTCAACGCGTCCCGTCATGGCTACCTCAACTCCTGACTATTGATCGGCGCCTCAGCGGAGAACGGAGGGAGACGAATCTCCGGCTCGCGGATCTTGCCGCCTGAAGAACTCTGTCATCACCCACCGAGAGGTGTCAACGACGAATCCGTTTCGGCTATTTGTGATTCTATATATTAGAGAATCTCATTCTCACGAGCAAATGCAGTGCGGTATTTGCTCATCGGAGAATGGAGATGGCGCTCGGTCGCGCTAGGCGACGAATCCGCGCGAGCAGAAATCCCATACCTCTTCGGCGGTGATGGGGTGGACCGTCGCGTCGTCGGGGCCGCCACTGGATTGCGCGATGAACATCACCGTCTGCATGGTCATGGCTGCCACCCGCTTGGGGTTGATCGTCGTGCGCAACACGCCAGCCTCGTCGGCCGCATCCATCAGCTCTGTCAGCAACGCCAGTAACGGCGCGTGCGCGATCTTGACCTCGGACGGGTGGGTTACCAGCAGCCTAGGGGCAAAGTCGGTGAACAGCGGCCGCTTGGCCGTCGGGTCCGGGCGTGAGGCCTCGTACAGCAGTTGAACGGCGACCTGCAGCCGCTCCAGCGGATCGGTGTGGCTTTCCGTGGCGGCGCGGATCTGGTCGGCGGACCGGCTCAGCGCATCT
>NZ_DATNJW010000262.1:0-3457 GCF_035603715.1 Mycobacterium sp.
CGTCGCCAACATCGACCAGGTGGTGGTGGACGGAAACCACGCCGAGGCCAACGTCACCGCGTTCATGGCCTACGCGCCACAGACCCGCTCGACTCGCAGCTTTGACCTGCAGTACCGCGACGATCAGTGGAAGATCTGCGAATCCAACTCTGGCTAAAGCCTTTTCAGCTCGCTGATAAGGACTTGCCGTTGCAGTGCAGGTCGTTGCAGGCCTCGATAACGCGCTCGGTCATCGACGCCTCGGCCTTCTTCAGGTAGCTGCGCGGGTCGTAGACCTTCTTGTTGCCCACCTCGCCGTCGACCTTCAGCACGCCGTCGTAGTTGGTGAACATGTGCGCGGCCAGCGGCCGGGTGAAGGCGTATTGGGTGTCGGTGTCGACGTTCATCTTCACCACGCCGTAGCGCAGCGCTTCTTCGATTTCGGACTTCAGCGAACCCGAGCCGCCGTGGAAGACGAAGTCGAATGGCTTGGAGCCGTCGGCCAGGCCCAGTTTGGCCGTCGCCACCTTCTGGCCCTGATCGAGGATGTCGGGGCGAAGCTTGACGTTGCCGGGCTTGTAGACGCCGTGCACGTTGCCGAACGTGGCGGCCAGTAGGTAGTGACCGTGCTCGCCGTGCCCCAGAGCGTCGATGGTCTTCTCGAAGTCTTCGGGGGTGGTGTAGAGCTTGTCGTTGATCTCGGCCTCGACGCCGTCCTCCTCGCCGCCCACAACGCCGATCTCGACCTCCAGGATGATCTTGGCGGCCGCGGCCTGCTTGAGCAGCTCCTGCGCGATCTCCAGGTTCTCGTCGATCGGCACCGCCGAGCCGTCCCACATGTGCGACTGGAACAGCGGGTTCTGGCCGGCGGCAACCCGCTCGGCCGAGATCGCCAGCAGCGGGCGCACGTAGGTGTCCAGCTTGTCCTTCGGACAGTGGTCGGTGTGCAGGGCCACGTTGATCGGGTACTTGGCCGCGACGATGTGGGCGAATTCGGCCAGCGCCACCGCGCCGGTGACCATGTCTTTGACGCCGAGGCCAGAGGCGAATTCAGCTCCGCCGGTGGAGAATTGGATGATGCCGTCGCTGCCGGCGTCGGCGAAACCCTTGATCGCGGCATTGACGGACTCCGAGCCGACGCAGTTGATCGCCGGGAAGGCGTACTCGTTCTTCTTGGCACGTTGCAGCATCTCGGCGTAGACATCTGGCGTTGCGATGGGCATGAGTTCTCCTCCTGAGCACGTGTTGCGCAAGCCCGCGGCCGCCGGCCCGGCGGCCAAAGTCGCCCTCAGTATCGCAACACCGTCGGGAGGCTCGCAGTCCAGCCCGGACCGCGCCTGGTAAACGCTCGCCCGAGCCGCCGGTATCTTGAACACCGTGATCACCACCGTGGTGGCAATGCCCAACATCCTCGACCCGATGTACTGGATCGGTCCCCAGGGACTGTTCAAGTCCGCGGTATTGCCGACGATCCTGGCCATCGTCTTTGTCGAGACGGGCCTGCTGTTTCCCCTACTACCTGGCGAGTCGCTGCTGTTCACCGGTGGCCTGCTGGCCGCTCACGGGACCCTGAACATCTGGGTGCTGGCTCCGGCGGTGGCGCTGACCGCGATCCTCGGCGATCAGACCGGATACTTCATCGGCCGCCGGATCGGCCCCGCGCTGTTCAAGAAGGAAGACTCGCGGTTCTTCAAACAGCACCATGTGACCGAGTCGCACGCATTCTTCGAGAAATACGGGCCCGCGGCAATCATCCTGGCCCGGTTCATGCCGTTCGTCCGGACCTTCACCCCGGTGGTCGCCGGGGTGTCCTACATGAGCTACCCGGTGTACCTGGCTTTCGACATCGTCGGTGGCATTCTCTGGGGCGGCGGTGCGACCCTCGCGGGCTACTTCCTGGGCAACGTACCGTTCATCCACCAGAACCTGGAAAAGATCGTTCTGGTGATCCTGTTCGTCTCGATGCTGCCGGCGTTCATCGCCACCGGCCGCGGATACCTGAAGCGCCGTCGCGCCGCCAAAAACGACGAGTTGACCGTCGCCGACTAGCTGCGCCGGACGCATCGACTGTGCGGGTCATGAGGGTGATTTCGCCATTTTCACCCGCAAAAGCTACACAGTCGACGTCGATAGATTCCCCAACTGTTGACCGTCGCCGACTAGCTCGGCCGGAACGTCATCGCCACACCGTTCATGCAATAGCGCAAGCCGGTCGGCTGAGGGCCATCGTTGAAGACGTGGCCGAGGTGGCCGCCACAGCGGTTGCACAGCACCTCGGTGCGCGACATTCCCTCGCTGTTGTCCTGCCGCTCCAGGACGGCGTTGTCCATCGCTTTCCAGAAGCTCGGCCAGCCGGTGCCGCTGTCGAACTTGGTCGTTGACGAGAACAGGGCCTGACCGCAGCCTGCGCACGCGAAGGTTCCGGTGCGGTGCTCGTCGTTGAGTGGGCTGCTGTAGGGGGTTTCGGTGCCCGCCGCGCGCAGCACGTCGTATTGCTGCGGGGTCAGCAGGTGCCGCCACTCCTCGTCGGTGTGGTTGACCTCGAACGTTTTGAGCGGAGCGCTCGGAGCCCCGGCCGCATTGAAGGCGCTCAAGGCACCGGCACCGGCGAGCACACCGAGCCCGGCGCCGAGCAGCACGCGCCGACGGGTCAGAGCCGAACGCGATGGTGTGGAAGCAGTCATCCTTCCAACATACGACTCGTCGTCAGACGGCGACCTTGAAGTCGCAACCGGTCTTCGCCCGCACATCGGCGACCGTGACCCCCGGATGCAACTCGATCAACGTCAGGCCGTGGTCCGGGTCGACTTCGAAGACGCACAAGTCGGTGATGATCATGTCGACGACGTTCTTGCCGGTGACGGGCAGCGAGCACTGCTTGAGGATCTTCGGGCTGCCGTCTTTGGCGGTGTGATCCATCGTGACGATCACTCGTTTGACCCCCGACACCAAATCCATTGCGCCGCCGGGACCCTTGACCATCTTGCCGGGCACCGACCAGTTGGCCAGGTCGCCGTTCTCGGCAACCTCCAGGCCGCCCAGGATGGACAGGTCGATGTGTCCGCCGCGGATCATCGCAAAGGAGTCGGCGCTGCTGAAGAAGCTGGATCCCGGCAGGCTGGTGACGGTCTGTTTGCCGGCGTTGACCAGATCGGGGTCGACGTCCTCCTCGGTCGGATAGGCACCGATGCCGAGCAGCCCGTTCTCGGACTGCAGCGTGACGCTGATGTTGTCCGGAATGCAATTGGCCACCAGCGTCGGGATGCCGATGCCGAGGTTGACGTAGTAGCCGTCGCGCAACTCCTGAGCGGCGCGCTGAGCCATCCGCTGGCGGATTGGGCTGTCGTTCTTCTGCGCGGCGCCGCCGCTGGTGGTGCGGAACTCGATGCGCTTCTCGTAGTTGGCGCCCTCGATGATGCGGTCCACATAGATGCCGGGCGTGTGAACCAGGTCAGGATCCAGCTCGCCGACCTCGACG
>NZ_DATNJW010000263.1:0-50498 GCF_035603715.1 Mycobacterium sp.
TCGTCGGTGTCCTCGGCGTCGTGCGACTTCCCGGCAAGACAGTCGAGCAGTTCCTGCACAACGCCGTCGAGTTCGCCAACGACGTGCTGCCCGGCAACCTTGGCGCAGTTATCACTATCGATCCAAAGACCCGCAAGCAGAACGCGCAGGCTTTCGATGACGCGATCGCGCGTCTCCGCTACGGGGCCATCGGCATCAACGCATGGACGGGGATGGCGTTTGCATTGGCGACCTGGGGGGCGTTTCCCGGTAATACCGCGCAAGACATCGGCAGCGGCACCGGAATGGTGCACAACACCTTTATGCTCCCGAGACCTCAGAAAGCCGTCGTCGAGATCCCGTTTCGTCCCGCGCCGCGCTCGTTGTTCAACGGAGAACTGACCCTCTCGCCCAAGCCAGTTTTCTTCACCACCAACAAGACAGCCGAAACCACCGTCAAGCGGCTCGTAAGATTCCTCGTCCACCGCAACCCCATCGCACTACCGCGGATTTTCCTGTCTGCATTGCGCGGATGAACTACACGGCTCCCGAATCGGCGTTTATTTCGCTTAGAAGCGACTAGACCCGTCCGTCTGCCCACGGCGCGGGAAGAATCCCATCCACGCTAACGACGCGGCTCTTGGCGCGCGGTGATGCGTTCGTCCTCGATGATCCGCCGAGCACACCTGCTGGGCCCGCCAGCGCGAAGTACCAGTGCTCCTCCGCGCAGCCGTCTACGGTGCACTGCAATGCTCTGGCCAGGGCGTGATGGTCGGAGGCCAGCCAGCGAGTGCTGTGTTGGCGGTCGAATTCGGCCCATGAGGGCACGGTGAACTCCTCGATCACAAGTTGGGGATCCTCGCCGCTGCGGTACAACCGCCAGCGATAGCCGCCGGTACGCGAGCGCGACCTGCCGACTTTGAGCATCGCCGCGGCGAACTGGTGGATTCGGTCGTCGCTGACATGGTAGGAGGTCGAAATCAGGACCGGCCCGTCGCTGGGATCGGGCTGAAACACCAACGTCGGCGTGGGCCAAGCGGTCGAAGTCGTCAGGTCGAGCGTTCCGGTTTCGGGACGCAGCGGAAGCACGGCCACGCTGGCCGCCGTCAGCAGAAGCAGGGCGGCTGCCGCCAAGAGCGAGTGCGCAAGCCCGAAGTGGGCGGCAATCAGACCCCACAGATAAGACCCGAGCGCTTGGGAACCGCTGAAGACCAGCAAATACACCGCCATGCCACGGGCCCGCACCCATTGTGGCAGCGACAGCTGGATGGAGGCGTTGAGTGTAGTCAGGGTGGCGATCCACGCCATGCCGCACACCAGCAGCAGCGGGATCGCCGGGCCGAACGGGCCGATCGCTACCACGATTAGACCCAATGCATAGGCACCGGCCGAACCTGCCAACACGGCATTGGTTGCGAATAATCTGCGGAGGTGCGCGATGAGGGCCACCCCGATGACGGCGCCGACGCCAAGGGCGGCGAGCACCAGGCCGTAACCGCAGGAGTTCATCTGCCAGTGCTGCGCGGCCGTGACGGGCAGCAGCGCCCACAACGCCGAGGCGGGAAACGCGAACAGCGCCGAGCGCAGGAGGATCCGGCGGGTGACGGGCCCGTGGCGGACCCATCGCAGTGCGGCCAGGATCGAGAGCCCGATGCTTTCGCGCTCGGCCAGCGGCGCGCAGCCGGGTCGCTTCCAGGACCGCAACGCGACGATGATCGCGGCGAACGACACCGCGTTCAGCGCGAACACCGCGGCCGGCCCGGCCTGCAGCACCACCATCCCGGCCAGGGCGGGTCCGATTGCGCGGGCCACGTTGACTGTGACGCTGCCCAGCGACGCCGCGGCGGGTATCTGTTCACGCGGAACGAGTTCGGGCTGGATCGCCTGCCACGCTGGGGCGGTCAGCGCTGAGCCACACCCGATGGCCACGGTGAACAGCAGTAACAAGGTCGGGGTCAGAACCCCGGTGAATGCCAGTGCGGCAAGTACCGCGGCGACGAGCACCGCATAGGTTTGAATGACGATGAGCAGCCGTCGCCGATCGAACAGATCGGCAAACACGCCGCCGAAGAGCCCCAAGACTAATGTCGGTGTGAGCGAAGCGGTTTGGACCAGTGCGATGATGGTTGCACTGCTGTGGTGCTCAACCAGAAACCATTGGGCGCCGACGGTCTGCATCCACGTGCCGATGTTGGATACCAGCTGCGCGATGAATAAGTTGCGGTAAATCGCAATCTTCAGCGGTGCCCATGCCGAGGTCTCCTCGGGTGTTGCTGATTTCACAACGTCGGTGCTCACGGTCACAGCCGTCATGCGCCGTTACTCCCTCAAATCTCTGATCATCGACGTGTACTAATAGCTCACCGGGTTACAACAAGGTCGGTTCACGAATACTTCCTATTCGTTCAGGTATGACGTGCACGGGCTGTAGAAGGTTCCGGCGCTGTCGGGAGGCTTCTTTCATCGCGTCTACGCGAGCAAATGACCTTCTCAGCGACTCCTCAGTGACCGATTTCTACGCTGGCGCTCCCATGTGTAGGAGCGTGCGCCTCGCATGTCGAGGAAGCGGGTTGATAGCCCGGTTAGGGGTCACCACATGACGATTGGGTTGGGTCATCAGGCTGATGTCGACGCCTGTCACACGCCGTCGGTCGGGATGTCTAGTCAGGCTCGATCGCTACGGCCGCACGAATTGGCTCACGCATCGGTGATGGGCGCCCTGTGCGCGGCGGTTGCGATCGTTGCGGTCGTGCTCCCGCACGCCGGGTGGCTCGGGTTGCTCGGCAGCGTGCCGATGGGGCTGTTGGCCTATCGGTACCGGGTCGGCGTTGTGATCGCCGCGACGGTGGCGGCCGGTGTGATCGGGTTCTTGGTAGTCGGTTTGAGCGGCTTCAGCGCTGTCGCGCTCTGCGCCTTCGTCGGCGGCCTGGCTGGAATCGTGAAACGGCATCGTCGTGGCCTGTCCACCGTGATCTGCGCATCGACCAGTGTCGGTGCCGTCATCGGTGCCGTGATGGTCGTCGCACTTACTGTTCTGACGCAGCTTCGGCAGCTGATGTTCCACGCGATCACCGCCGCCGTGTACGGAGTCGCGACAATCTTGGTGAGGGTGCCACACCTGCAGGGCGTCGCCCGTTGGTTCGCGAGTTTCGTTGCCGGAGCGCTGAACTACTGGCAGTGGTTCGTGCTCGGGTTCGCCGTCGTCGCGATGATGGGCGCCTCGATGATCGGTTGGTGGGTGCTTTCCCGCGTACTGGAACGGCTGGGCGGCATTCCCGATGTGCACAAGCTGGACGCGTCGCCCGATACCGGGCCGATCCAGCCGGTCCCGGTGCGGCTTGACGAGGTGCGTCTGCGTTATCCGCGCACCGACCATGACGCACTGCGCGCGGTCAGCCTGAGTGTGCTGCCAGCCGAACACGTTGCGGTCACTGGTGCCAACGGCGCCGGCAAGACCACGCTGATGCTGATTTTGGCCGGCCGCGAACCGACCTCGGGCACGGTCGAGCGTCTTGGTGCGGTGGGTCTCGGTCAACTCGGTGGCACCGCCGTCGTCATGCAACACCCGGAAAGCCAGGTGCTGGGCACGCGGGTCGCCGACGACGTGGTGTGGGGACTGCCTCCCGGCAAGACCATCGACGTCGACCGATTACTCAATGAAGTCGGGCTGGTCGGCCTCGCCGAACGCGACACCGGCAGCCTGTCGGGTGGGGAGTTGCAGCGCCTCGCCGTGGCCGCAGCGCTGGCGCGGGAGCCGGCGCTGCTCATTGCCGACGAGGTCACCAGCATGGTCGACCAGCAGGGCCGGGACGCACTGCTGGCCGTGCTGTCCGGTCTCTCCGACCATCACCAAACCGCGCTGGTACACATCACTCACTACAACAACGAGGCTCAATACGCCGACCGCACAATCAATCTCAGCGATTCGCTGGATAACACCGCTATGGTCGAGACCGTGCCCGCGCCGACGGTGACGGTGGGCTACGATTCTCCCGCGCCGGTGCTCAAACTCGCAGGGATAGGCCACGAGTACGCAAGTGGCACCCCTTGGGCACGAACCGCGCTCCGCGACGTCAACTTCGTCGTGCATGAGGGCGACGGGCTTCTGATCCACGGCGGCAACGGCTCCGGTAAGTCGACCCTGGCGTGGATCATGGCCGGGTTGACGGTACCCACCGCCGGCACCTGTCTGCTTGACAAGCGGCTCGCCTCGGAGCAGGTGGGTGCAGTAGCGCTCCAGTTCCAGGCGGCCCGGTTGCAGTTGATGCGCAGCCGTGTCGACCTGGAAGTGGCTTCGGCAGGCGGCTTTTCGCCTGACGACCACGCCCGAGTGATCGCAGCGCTGGCCGATGTCGGGCTGGATGCCGCGCTGGCGACGCGGCCCATTGACCAACTCAGCGGTGGCCAGATGCGGCGCGTGGTGCTGGCCGGATTGCTGTCGCGGTCGCCGCGGGTATTGATACTCGACGAGCCGTTGGCGGGGCTGGATGCCGCCAGCCAGCGCGGGCTTGTGCGGCTGCTCGCGGACCGGCGCCGTGACACCGGTCTGACCGTGGTGGTGATTTCGCACGACTTCGCCGGGCTGGAGGAGCTGTGCCCGCGCACGCTGCACCTGCGCGACGGCGTACTGGAGGCGACGCCCGTCGCGGCCGAGGTTAGTGAGCTGCCGGCGCAGCGCCCGAGCCGCCGCCCACGTCGACCCGTTGTGTTGCTGCGGCCTGTGCCTGGACGCTCCGTCATCCACGACCTGTGGGCCGGCACCAAACTGCTTGTCGCTTTCGGTGTTTCAGTGTTGTTGACGCTCTCCCCGGGGTGGGTGACGATCGGGCTCGTTGCCGCGTTGGTCGCGGCGGGAGTGCGGCTGGCGCGTATTCCCCGCGGTGCGCTCCCATCGTTGCCGCGCTGGCTTCCGGCCGTGCTGCTAATCGTCGGTATCACTGCGACATTGGCCGGTGGTAGTCCGCGGCTCCAGGTGGGCACAGTCACGCTCGGTCTCGGCGGCCTATTGGAATTCCTGCGATTCACCGCGCTGTCGGCGGTGTTGCTCGGGATGGGCGCGCTGGTGTCGTGGACGACGAACGTCGCCGAAATCGCCCCTGCGGTTGCCACTTTGGGGCGCAGACTGCGACGGCTGCACATCCCGGTCGACGACTGGTCTGTCGCACTGGCGCTCGGTTTGCGTACCTTCCCGATGCTGATCGACGAGTTCCGGGTGCTGTATGCCGCTCGCCGGTTGCGACTCCAATCGACACCGCGGACTCGCGGGCCCCGTCTCAGGCAATTGGTAACGGACGCGGTCGACTTGATCGTCGCGGTGATCACGGTGACGCTGCGACGTGCGGACGAGATGGGCGATGCGATCACCGCCCGGGGTGGATCGGGTCAGATCTCAGCAGCCCCGTCGCGGCCGAAAAAGGCTGACTGGCTGGCACTTTCGATCGCTGCCGCGGTATGCGGTGCCGCCGTGGCGTTGCCGCTGCTGTGGGGCGCCTAGCGGCCGACAGTTCTCAGAACCGCACCAGTGCCGGCACGTCGGCGAGCGCGCAGTCCGGGATGCGTTCGGCCGCGCGCAGCAGGAAGTTGAGCTTCTCGATGCGCTCGCCCGACCGCGGCGCGCCGTTCTTCTGGAACGGCGCGCCTAGTCCCACCGCCAGGTCCATCACGACGTCGTCGATGACACCGCCGGACCGGCCCGACGGGATCGCCAGAATGGCGTTCTGTGAGGCGTATTCGAAGCAGTCCAGTGCCTCGGCGATGGTCCCGACTTGGTTGGGCTTCAGAACGAATCCGTCAACGGCCGAGGTCGTTACGGCCCGTTCCAGACGCTGGGGGTTGGTGACGATCAGGTCGTCGCCGAGGATGATCGAGCGGTCGATGGTCTGCACCGCCTTGGTGAAGCCATCCCAGTCATCCCCGTCAAACAGGTCCTCGATGAACACGATCGGAAAGTCCTCCGACAGCGCCCGGGCGTAATCGATCAGGGCTTCGGCGACCACCCGCTCGCCGTTCAATGCGTATGTCTGCGTGCACTCGTCGTAGACCGCGCTGGACGCACAGTCCAAGGCAAACGCCATGACGTCGGTGCAGCCGGCGCGCTCGACGGCCTTGGCCAGTACCTCCATGACGACCCGCGGGTCACTGGACGGAGCGACATACCCGTAAGACGACGCCATCAACGGTGCGTGGCCAAGCCGCTCGCCAAGCAGCTCGCCCAGCACGCCGAACAGACTCACTCCCTTTTCGACCGCCGACTCGATGGAGTCGGCGCGATACGGCACCACAAGGAACTCGTTGAACGGCTGGAAGATATCTCCGTAACGGCCACCGTTGATCATGTTGAAACTGGGTGCCGGCACCGTACTTGGTGGTTTGAGCCCCAGCAATGCAGCGACGTAGGTATAGGTGGGTATGGCCGCAGCCGCGGACGCCGCGCGCAACAGCGCGATCGAAGTGGAGTAGATGGCATTTCCGCCAAGGCGGTGCTTGTCCGGCGTGCCGTCGAGCTCGATCAGGACCCGGTCTAAAGACCGCGGGTCGTCGAGTTCGGCGCCAACGAGTACAGGAGCGATTTCGTCGGTCACTGCCGAGACGGCGCGGTGCACACTCAGCCCGTCGTATTCGGCCCGGTTTCCGTCACGTATTACAACGGCTTCATGCGCTCCGACCGAAATGCCGGTCGGCGACGCGCCGCGGCCGACATGGCCTGTGTCGGTGGTGATTTCGACCTCAACCAACGGACGTGCCTTGCAGTCCAGCACTTGGCGGGCCACGACGGACGCGATCCGCATCAAGGACCTCCTAGCGCCAGACGACTTGTCTCAAAACACCACGAGGCAGACTGCCACGAAGTGGCAAATCGCAGCGACTGCTGTTAATCCGTGAAATAGCTCGTGATAGCCGAAGGTCGAAGGCCACGGGTCGGGCCAGCGTAGTGCGTAAAACACCGCGCCAATGCTGTAAAGCGCACCCCCGACTGCGAGCAGGACGGCCGCTGCCACGCCGGCGTTATGCAGGATCGTCGCTGCGTACCAAATCGCTACCCAACCCAACAGCAGGTAGAGCGCAACGCCCAGCCAGCGCGGGGCGTCGGGCCAGAACAGCGTCAGCGCAACTCCGGCCACCGCGCCGCCCCATACGATCGCTAACACCTGACGCCCAGTCGACGGTGGCATGTCCAGCAAGGCGAACGGCGTATACGTGCCGGCGATGAACACAAAGATCATCGAATGGTCCAGCCGCCTCATCCATTTCCTGGCGGCCGTCGAACCCCACCTGACGCGGTGATACGTGGCGCTTACGGCAAACATCGCCACGATCGCCAGCGTGTAGGCCAACGTCGCGTACGCGGCTCGCGTCGATGTCACTGCCCATGACACCGCGACCAGCGCCGAACCGGCTACCAGCGCCGCGTAGGCGCAGCAAAGATGGATCCATCCGCGCATCCGTGGCTTGCACAGCACACTGGTCTCGGACTCGACGAAACGTCCGGCGCGGCGGAGATCAGAGCTCGGTCGGGACGCCGTGGCCGGGACGGGCGCGTCGATGGGGTGGCTCATCATCCCTCCCTTGCAGTCGCTGTCGACCTGGCAGCGCCACGGTAGGAGCGAGTCGCTGAGAAGTCGCTGAGGAAGGCCATCGGGGCGGCTGGCGTGCGGACGGGATGGTTGATTTCGCTGTTCTCAGCCGGCTTTGAGCACTGGAGAATCAGACTGTGGGGGTGTCTTCCTGGCCGCTGCGGCGAAGTGAGCTCGCGCGGGTGATGCGCCTGCCCAATTTGGGTATCTCGGCTCGCTCAGCCGCCACCTCAGCGGTGGTCGTCCTGGTCGCTTTCGCGTTCGCGGGCGCGGCCTTTGACCTGATCTTGTATCGGACGTTGTTGGCGGGTGTCGACGATGCCACCGCGGGCAGAGCTCGCACCATAGTTGACGCACTGCATTCGGGTTCGCCCGACGCGCTCGACAGTGCGCTTCTTGCCACCACTCAGCGTGTGGTCGCAATCCAGTTGATCGCCCCTGACGGCACGGTGGTGAAGCGGGCCGGGTCCGCACCTGCGACACCTCTGATACCCATCAACGAGTTCGACTTCAACTTGCGACGCGGCATGCCCGACGATGCGGTGGCCGATGACGACATGCGCGTGAGCGGTCAAAAGGTCAACGCCAGGTCCGGTCAGTACACAGTGCTTGTCGGCGGAGGTAGCGAAGCGGTCGAAGCGATTGTGCGGACCGTCGCGCTGCTGGTGGCTGGCACCGCCCCAATCATCGCCGGAGTAGCGGCAACCGCCACCTACCGGCTCGTTCGCCGTTCACTGCAATCGGTAGATGCCATCCGCAGCAGGGTGGCTGAAATCTCAACCTCCGATTTGGCCGAGCGAGTACCCGTGCCAACGAGTCGTGACGAAATCTCAGCCCTCGCAGTCACTATGAACGAAATGCTGGCACGGCTCGAGGCCGGCCACCAAGCGCAACAGCGATTCCTCAGCGACGCCTCGCACGAACTGCGCAGCCCACTGGCCACCATCATCTCCGGATTGGAGGTCGCCGAGGCGCATCCGGAATTGCTTGATGCGGAATTGGCCGTCGACACCCTGCTTCCCGAGGCGCACCGCATGCGGGTGCTGATCGAGGATCTGCTCTTGCTGGCCCGTGCCGATGAACAAAGCGTGGTGATGCGCAAGGAAGAGGTGGCCCTCGACGAACTCGCTGAGGTCGAAGCCGCTCGTGTTCGACGCGAAGCGGGATGCACGGTCCACGCCGATATCTGCCCATCGCGTCTCACCGCCGACCCGGCCGGGATGTCGCGGATGATCCGCAATCTGGTGGACAATGCGGTGCGCCATGCGAATTCGCTTATCGTTATCGAAGTCAGCAGCCGGGACAGAACAGCTATTCTCAGCATTGGTGACGACGGTCCTGGCATTGCCCCGGCCGAACGAACGCGGGTATTCGAACGCTTCGTGCGTCTGGATTCGGATCGCTCCCGCAGCAGCGGGGGAGCCGGCTTGGGCTTAGCGATCGTTGCCGAGGTAGTAGCCGCCCATGGCGGCACAGTCAGCATCGACGATCGACCTGGTGGCGGGACCAAGGTGACCGTGGCATTGCCTCAACACAGCAACCGATAACCGACACCGCGGATTGTCTCGATGGTGTTGGTATCGAACGGAACGTCAATCTTCCGCCGCAGATATCCGACATAGACCTCGACAACATTGTCGGGACCCTGATAGTGCGCATCCCACACGTTCCGCAATATCTCGGCTTTTGTCACCACCATGTCCTTGTTGCGCATCAGGAATTCGAGCAGCCCAAACTCGCGCGGAGTCAGTGTGATTGGGATCGAACCACGTTCAACCTTGTGTCGTGCAGGATCGAGAGACAGTGATCCGGCGGTCAACACCACCGGTCGCTCCGGCGCACCACGACGGACCAAGGCATGGATCCGTGCCACGAGCACGCGGAACGAAAACGGTTTAGTCAGATAGTCATCCGCTCCGAGATCGAACGCATCGGTCTCGTCGTACTCACCGTCCTTGGCAGTCAGCATGAGCACCGGTGTCCATACGTCCTGTGCGCGCATTCGTCGCAGGACCTCATATCCACTATGGCCGGGCAGCATGATGTCGAGGACCACCACGTCGAAGTTGTTCTCGATCGCCTCGTATAAGCCGTCGACGCCATTACCGACGGACACGACGACGAAGCCTTCGGCCTTCAGGCCCCTGGTGAGAGTCGTCGATAACCGCGGCTCATCCTCGACGAGCAGAACTCTCATGCCGGTGCCTCCGCCGGATGACGTCCCGGGCGCTGTGGCAGCACGACGATCAGCACGACAATGACGGCCGCGATGACTGCCGAGGCCAGCGGCCGGCTCAGGGCGAGGCCGCCGTCGGCGACGGGCTTGTCGACGAAGTCGCCCACGGTTGCGCCCAACGGCCGCGTCAGGATGAAAGCGACCCAAAACAAGGTGACGCGCGACATCTCGGTCCAGTAATACAGGGCTATGACGATCGCGAGCGCCGCGGCGAACACCAGCGCGCCCCGCTCGTATCCAATTCCGCGTGTGTCAGCGAGCCAGTCGCCGAGCGCGGTGCCCAACGTCTGCGAAAACGTGATGGTTGCCCAGTAGAACGCCTCGACTTTCGGCGTAGAAACAGTGCTGACAGCCACTGTTCCCTCGGACCAACGCCAGAGTCCCAGCGTCGCCAGCAGGCAACCTAGAAGCAGAAGCGATCCGCCGGTGTAGCCGATTCCCAACGATCGGTCGGCGAAATCCGCCAGAGTCGTGCCGAAGGTCGTCGAAGCCACGATCGTCGCCCAATACAGCGTCGCGTGGAAACGCTTGGCGAGGATCTGCCCGGCGACCAGCACCACTAACGCGATGCCGAAAAGTGCGACTCCAGCCACGTAACCCCAGTTCAGGGTCATCGTGACGGTGTCGCCGCCCGTCTCGCCCAAGGTTGTGGCCAAAATCTTGATGACCCAGAAGCCCAAGGTCACCGCCGGCACCTTGGTCAACGCCTGTTTCGGGCCTTCATCGGCTAACAAGTTTGCGGCCTCACGTGAAATCGGTGGGAATCGAGAGCTGTGCTCGACCATCGTGCGCGTGCTTACGGCATTGCTTACGCTAGCCGCGCTTAGGAAACGCTGAGAATTACGCCTAGTTGGATTTACGGCGGATCAACACGAGAAAGCGGATCAAGACGAAAAACCTTGGCTGACTTTCATTTCCGCCAACGTTTCGTCAGGCGATGACGATGCAGCGAAGAGGGTATTCGAAGATGCTCTCGTAGTTCACGATCTGACACGTGACCCTCGTAGCACTCGGGAACTGGGCCCTGGTCTTATCGGCGATTATCCGGAGCGCATCCTCTGCGAACACCGCGTGGTGGTGGATGGCGGTGACCGTGTCGGCTTCGCTGCGTCGCTTATGCAGTTCCCGCACCGGCCCGCTGGCCGCGCACTCTCCCACGGTGAGCAGGTCGGTCACGGAACGACCGGCCACGGTCGTCAAATCCCCGGTCACGGTGATTTCCAGGTCGCACACCTGATTGTGCGACGGATGCTCGCCGACGTTGTCCATGTCGTCACGGTCGAAGGCGATCGCGCTCTGCGCTTGGGGACAGGCCAGACAAACCTTGAAGGCCGCGCCCCAGGTCACCTCGGTCTGCTCTGCCGCTTCGATCCGGCAGATCTCCTCGATCGGCTTGAAGCCGCCGTCGTGCGACAACACGAGCGTGGCCCGCGCGTCCACCGACCAGGACGCGGCGGCGGGTACAGCGCCGCGCAGCCGTTCGAGGATGCCCTGTGCGTAGTCGAGCACGGTCGGCTGTGGACCCGGCCGATCGATGCATTCGATCAGCCTGGACATGTGCGCGCCACGTTGGTGGGCATATAACCCGACCGAGATGTCCATGACGACCATCGCCGCACCGTCATGCTCGTCGATCGTCAAGATCCGCTTGACCCCGACGTGTCCAACCGAATGCACTGGAATAGAGATGTTCGGCGCTTCCGAATGCAGGTCCGGCAGCACACCAATATCCCTGTGGGCCATGCTCTTCCACCCTCTCCGGCTCGTAAACGTCAACAAAACTGTGAGTAACCAGACGTAGTACCGAGTTCGAGACGCACCCCCGGCGCTGAGGGTGCGTCGACTGAACATGTCACGAGCGTGATGGGGGATCGGTTCACCGTCAGACGGAGCGGTTGCCCTTTCGGACCGTCAGGCACGCAGCGCGGGCCTTGCCGAGGCCACCTTTGCTGTAGCCGGCAGAACGGATGTTTGCAGATCTATGGACGGGGTAATCGGTGCACAGATGTTCACCCAAATCGAATATCCCGTGTACCTAAACCGAGGCAATGGAGCCGCAGTATGGATTTGAAGATGCGAAGCCTGACGCGATGGAGTGCTGCTCCCGCGAAGGACGTCGAAACCGCAGTATCACCGAAGGTCAACGTGTTGCGCGGGCTGGTGGCTCGCGCGACGACACCGCTACTGCCCGATGACTACCTCAAGTTGCTCAACCCGTTGTGGTCCGCGCGGGAACTGCGCGGGGTCGTGGTCGATGTCCATAAAGAGACTGAAGACTCGGCGACGGTGACGATCAAGCCGGGATGGGGATTTTCCGGGGACTATCAGCCCGGCCAGTATCTGGGGATCGGACTTCGGGTCGACGGCCGCTGGCACTGGCGGTCGTACTCGCTCACGTCGATTCCGCGGCGCGACAAAAAACTGATCTCGATCACCGTGAAAGCAACTCCCGAGGGGTTCCTGTCGTCGCATCTGGTCAACGGCGTCGAGGCCGGCACCGTGGTTCGGCTGGCAACTCCGAAGGGTGATTTCGCACTTCCCGACCCGGCGCCGGCCAAGTTGTTGTTCGTGACAGCAGGCAGCGGCATCACCCCCGTCATCGCGATGCTGCGCTCGCTCAAGCAGCGTGGTGAGAGTCCCGACATCATCCACATCCATTCGGCGCCCGCCGCCGACGAGGTGATATTTCATGACGAGTTGCGTGCGCTGGAGCGCGCCGAATCCGGCTACCGGTTGCATCTGCAGCTGACCGCGGACATGGGCCACATCGACTTCGCCGAAATTGACGGAGTCGTTCCGGATTGGAGGGAGCGCTCCGCGTGGGCGTGCGGGCCGGCGGCCATGCTCGATACGGTCGAAAAGGTGTGGACGGACGCGGGCATCGCGGACGGCCTGCACATGGAGCGGTTCACCATCGCCCGCACCGACAAAGGCGGCGAAGGCGGCACGGTCACCTTCGCCATCTCCGATAAGTCCATCGAACTCGACGGCGCCACGTCACTTTTGGAAGGTGGCGAGAAGCTCGGCATCCAGATGCCGTTCGGCTGCCGAATGGGCATCTGTCAATCCTGTGTACTGCCGCTGGAATCCGGCAATGTGCGGGACTTCCGGTCCGGCACCGAGCACGGCGCGGGCGACCGAATCCAGACCTGCATTTCCGCCGCTTCCGGCGACTGCACCATCAACATCTAGGAGGGCCGCATGGCAATCACAGACATCAAACAGTACGCACACCTCACCGAGGCCGACGTCGATGAATTGGCCCGCGAACTGGACGCGATCAGAACCGACATCGAAGAGTCCAGGGGTGAACGGGACGCCCGCTACGTGCGCAGGACCATCCAGTTGCAGCGCGCGTTGGCGGCGGGGGGCCGAGTCGCCTTGATGGCGAGCAGAAACAAGGTCGCCTGGGTCGCCGGTACCGCAATGCTCGCCGCGGCGAAGATTATCGAGAACATGGAACTCGGACATAACATCACCCACGGCCAGTGGGACTGGATGAATGATCCGGAGATTCACTCGACCGAATGGGAGTGGGACACCACCTCTCCGAGCGTGCAGTGGAAGAAATCGCACAACTTTGTGCATCACAAATACACCAACATCGTCGGGATGGACGACGACGTGGGCTACGGACTGCTTCGCGTCACCCGAGACCAACGCTGGGACAAGTGGAATATCGGCAACCCGGTCTACAACCTGCTGCTCGGAACACTTTTCGAGTGGGGAGTTGCGTTGCACGGGGTGGAATTGTCGAAGGTCCGCAGGGGAGAGAAATCCAAGGACGAGGTCCGCAGGGACCTGCGCGTGATCGGCAAGAAGGTCGGCAAACAGGTCGGCAAAGACTACCTGGTCTTCCCGGCCCTGTCGGGCCGGAACTGGAAGCACACCTTGGGTGCCAACGTGACGGCTAACCTCATCCGCAACTACTGGTCG
The DNA here is from genome assembly GCF_035603715.1 of Mycobacterium sp. GTDB lineage: Bacteria > Actinomycetota > Actinomycetes > Mycobacteriales > Mycobacteriaceae > Mycobacterium. The sequence continues at coordinate 13,726 of NZ_DATNJW010000263.1, forward strand.
TACATGGTCATCTTCTGCGGGCACTTCCCCGACGGCGCCGAGAAATTCACTGCCGAGGAATTCGAGGCGGAGACGCACCCGGAGTGGTACCTACGGCAGATGCTCGGGTCGGCGAACTTCAAGGCCGGGCCCATGATGGCTTTTATGAGCGGAAACCTGTGCTACCAGATCGAGCACCACCTGTTTCCCGATCTGCCCAGCAACCGGTACGCCGAAATATCGGAGCGCATCACAGCGCTCTGCGACAAGTACGACCTTCCTTACACGACCGGATCCCTTGGGCACCAATATATGCAGACATTCTGGACGATTCTGAAGCTCTCGCTCCCGAACAAGTTGCTTCAAGCCAGCGCCGACGATTCACCAGAAACCCACTCGGAGCTGAAGTTCCGAATTCGTGGTGGTGTTCGGGATAGCTTCGGTATCGATCCCGACACGGGCAGACGTCGCGGACTGCGGACAGCGTTACGCGAGCTGCGGGACGGGGACGTCGCGAAAGCGTAAGCACCCAGGACATGGCTCTTTTGTATGAAGTCGCCAGTAGGCTCCGCGTCCCTGTGCCTGCCCTCCTAGTCTTTGGGGATGCAGATGCGGTGGCCGCTAGTTGGCCGCTCGGAGGAGATGCGGGCTATCCAGGCCGCCATCTCGGCTTCGGATGTATCAGGGATTGTTATTTACGGTGCGGCGGGCGTGGGGAAGAGCCGCATCGCCCGTGAGGCCTTGTCGGCTGCTGAGTCCCACGGGTGCGAAGGTCGGTTGGCGGTCGGCACATCCTCGGCACGTGCAATTCCGTTGGGTGTTTTGTCGGCGTGGGCGCCGTCGGGTGTCACCGATACCGTTCAGTTGCTGCGCGGGGTGATCGACCTGCTGACGGCCGCATCCCCGGACGCCGCGGTGGTGGTGGGTGTCGATGACGTGCATCTACTCGACGATTTGTCGTTATTCGTTGTGCACCAGATCGTGCAGCGCGGCGCGGCAAAAGTGGTTCTCACCGTTCGCGACGGCGAACCCATTCCCGCCGCGGTACAGGAGATATGGAAGGGCGGCCGGTTCGGTCGACTCGACCTGCAACCCCTGTCCGTCGACGAAACCAGCACGCTGCTGTCGGCGACCCTCGGCGGATCCGTGGATCCGGACGCCGCTCAGCGGCTATGGAACCTAACCCGCGGCAACGTTTTGTACCTTCGCACCATCGTTGACCAGGAGGTCGCGGACGGCCGGCTCGTGAAACAGCGCGGATTCTGGCGGTGGACGGGTGACCCGATGATGCCTCCCAGCTTGGTCGAGTTGATCGAATCGCGCATCGGAGCCCTGCCGACGTCGGTTAGTGATGTGGTCGACGCGCTAGCCGTCGGGGAGCCGATCGAACTGGCGGCCCTGAGGCGGATCACTGATCCGGCCGCGGTCGAGGAGGCCGAGACCCGCGGGCTGATCACGCTCGAGCCCGCGATTAGCGGTGTGGAGGTGCGGGTAGCGCACCCGCTCTACGGCGAGGTGCGCCGCAGGCGCGCGGCAGCCACCAAACTGCGGCGGCTACGCGGACTGGTTGCCGCCGAACTCGCCGCCGCCGACGACCACGACGACATACAGGTCGTGGTGCGCCGCGCCACCTTGAGTATCGACTCCGATCTCACACCCGACGCCGACTTGCTCGTCAGCGCAGCACAGGGCGCCGTCTGGCTGGCGGATCTGCCGCTCGCCGCTCGACTCGCGGAAGCGGCAGCCCGCGCCGGCGGCGGGCCGGAACCGAATTTTGTTCGAGCGCATGCACTTTCGTGGCTGGGGCGTGGTGAGGAGGCCGACACGGTGCTCGCCGCGGCCGACAGCGACGCGTTGACGGACGAGGGCCACGCCAGATTGGCGTTTCTACGGGCCAGCAACATGCTCTGGGCGCTCGGCGACCCGGCGCGCGCGAAAGAAATCATCGACGAGGCGTCACGCACCACCCCTGCGCACGCGCGCAGCTATATCGACGCGTTCCTGACGGTGTATTGGTTTGCGATGGACCGGCCCGAGGAGGCGCGGCAAATGTCGGAAAGCCTCGCACTGGACGACCTACCGGCAGTCGTTGGCGCGGAGATAGCGTGGGTGCTCGCCACGATAGCCGCAGACGCTGGTCGTACCGCCGAAGCAGTGGCCGTCGCAGATGCGGGCTACGCCACTGCGACTCGCTCGTTTGATGCTCCACACATGAGGTTCAATATCGCTGATGCGCACATCAGCGCGCTGCTGTTGTCTGGGCGGATCGGTGACGCCGTTGAAGTGGCCGAACGGGTGCGCCGGCAGGCTGCCGATCTTCCGGGCGCCGCCCAGTTACTCGGCCGCGCCGTGGCTGGTCGGGCTGCGCTTGGGGCCGGCCGCCTGGATACCGCATGTGCGATGTTGGAACAGGGGGCGGAGGGATTGTCCGCCTCGCACGCGATCGGGTGGGGGTACCGCTATCACATCCCGCGCATGACCGCATTCGCCATGCGCGGTGCAACGGGCGAGGCGGCCGCCATGCTCGGCGTGCTGGACAAGCTGCTGCGTCCGTTCCGGTCACTCGACTACGAATGCAGCTTGGCCCGGGCGTGGGTCATCGCTAGTCAGGGCGCCGTCAGCGAGGCGATCACCGTTGTGCTGTCGGCGGCTGAAAGGGCCGCAGCCGCCGGGCAATTCGCGGCCGAAGTTCTCTGCCTGCAGACCGCCACCCAGTTCGGTGATCGCACCGGTGCACCCAGGTTGCGTGAGCTCGAGTCGATCGTCGAAGGGCCACGTGTGGGCCTGGCTGCCCGGTTCGCCGTCGCACTGCGCGACGGCCACGCTGCTGAATTGTCCTCGGTGTCAGAGGAATTCGAACGAATGGGTGATCTTGTCGCGGCGTTAGATGCGGCTGCCCACGCCGCCCTCACGTATCGCAGCCAAGACCTGCGGGGATCGGCGTTGACGTGCTCGGCGCGTGGCGATGCGCTGGCCGAACAGTGCGGCGGCGCTAGCACTCCGGCGTTACGCCAGGCCGCGAGGCCCTTGCCGCTGACCGACCGAGAAGTAGAGATCGTGATGATGATCGGTGAGGGGTTGTCCAACCGTGCGATGGCCGAGCGACTGACCGTTTCCGTGCGCACCGTCGAGAGCCACATCTACCGAGCGATGGCGAAGACGGGAACCACCAGCCGCGACGAACTCGCCGCGCTGATACCCCGCCGCGACGCTCCAATGACGTGACCATCTCGCCTGCGCCACAGCCTTTCCGGAAGGCCTGCCGCGCCTGAGGATTCAGGGCATCAGACCGGTCAGAATCTCACCCAGATCCGGGATCGTGCTGGTGCTCAGCGCGGTGCCGATGTCGGCCAGTCCGGAGGGATCGACCACTGTTCCGATGTCGGCTGTAGCGGCGGGATCGAATGCTGTGCCGATGTCGGCTAACGGGTTGAGGTCCAGCGCCGCCGATAAGGCGCTGGTGTCCATCGCCCCGGTCGCAGCCGCTGTCAAGGCGCTTGCCGGCTCGATGCCCAGAGCAGTCAAAAATTCCTCCCAGTAGCCCTGAAGAATCCCGACGAAACCTCCTACAAAGATTCCACCGAAAAGAATTATGGGACCGAAGAATTGTTCCCATTGTGGCCAGGAGGTGTCGAACAACGCCCCCAGTAGGGCCCACAAGTTGGTCAAGCCGGTGCTGTCCGCTGCGTCGGCGAGCGTCCCGCTGAAATCACCCAAGCTCGGCAGCACGCCGCTGAGTTCGCTGCTCAGCACTCCACCTTCGGGCGCCAGGACGTCAGTGACCGAGGCCAAAGCCGACCCGCCGGCTCCAGTCAAGGCGCTGAACCCCGCATCGATGGGATTGACCAGATCCACGATGGCCTCGGCAGCGGCAAGTTCGACCGGGCGCTGCTCGATGTGTGGTGCGGTCGTCGGGGTGACATAGATCAGGCCGGCGCCGAGGACGGCAACACCGGCGGTGGCATAGGGACGAAGTGCCAGCTGCATGATCATCTCCTTCGACGACGGCCAACGACTTCTCACCGATGGCTATCTCCGAAAGGAATCCTCGCCCGCGTGAGGCGCGACCAGCGCGGTAGTGCGCCACTGCAATCCCGGCCGTTGTCGGCTCGGGCTACTTAAGCCACGGTTTTGAAGTCTCTAGACGTGCGGCGTCCTGCGTTCAGTAGTCCGGTCCGAAATCCGCGCGAGAAGCAGTGCCGTGCTACTGCGCTCGTCCGACAGAGTGCGCGCGACGATTCACGCAGCAGAACACGACCCGATCCCCGCTGGCTGTTCTTCGGCCAGCAGCGGCACGGTCGGCAGAGGGCTAGGAGGGCAGCATGGGGTTGGACGCTGTCGAAATGCATCAGGCGCTTCGGGAACTGGGACACTCCCCACGACGCCGGGCTTCCGCCGCTGCGCGGGTCGAAATCCAAACGAAGCGATCGACGTTGACTCTCGGTCCGCACGACAACGCGGAATTGGACGCGTTCGAACAGAACTACGGCGACAATCCGCTGGCTGACCGCGACTCGGATCTCTATCGCCGGGAATTCGTGAAGAGTTTCGCCGAGAAGTGGGACGAATTGATCAATTGGGATGCTCGGACCAAGTCCGAGGGGTCCTTCTTCGTCGACGTCCTGCGCGCGAGGGGTAAGCAGAGCATCCTCGACACGGCCACCGGCACCGGCTTCCATTCCGTTCGTCTGACGCAGGCAGGTTTCGATGTCACCAGTGTCGACGGCTCGGCGGCCATGCTCGCCAAGGCGTTTGAGAACGGCCGGAAGCGCGGACTCATCCTCAAGACCGTCCAGTCCGATTGGCGCGAGCTGAACCGGAACATCCATGGCACGTATGACGCCATAATCTGCCTGGGCAACTCGTTCACCCACTTACACGACGAGCAGGGTCGCCGTAAGACTTTGGCCGAGTTCTACGCGGCCCTGCGCCACGACGGAATCCTGATCCTCGACCAACGAAATTATGACGCGATGCTCGACCACGGCTTCACGTCGACGCACAAGTACTACTACTGCGGTGACCAGGTCACGGCGGAGCCGGAGCATCTGGATGACGGCTTGGCACGCTTCAAATACACCTTCACCGACGGCTGCAAATACACGCTAAACATGTTCCCGTTGCGGAAGAACTACGTGCAGCGATTGCTACGTGAAGCAGGTTTCGAGCGCGTATGCACATACGGCGACTTCCAAAAGACGTACCGGGAAAACGAGTCGGAATTCTTCGTCCACGTTGCGGAGAAGTCCGTGCCGATCGCCTTAGATGCGGCCGTACCGGATTGCCTCGACCGGTCGCGACCATGCGGGACGTACGAAAGTGTGCAGACAAATGGCCACTGAAGGCCGATTTGGCGCTGTCGTGACTCCACCCAACGAGCCGATAGCCATTCTAGGAATGGGTTGCCGCTTTCCGGGCGGTGTCGACTCACCGGATGACCTGTGGCAATTGCTATCCGAGGAGCGCGACACGACCTCGGACTTTCCCACCGACCGCGGCTGGAATCTCCACGCGCTGTTCGGGCCCGACCCCGACGCGCCGGGGGCCACCTACGTCCGCGCGGGGTCGTTCGTCGACAACGTCGGTGATTTCGACGCGGCGTTCTTCGGGATCAGTCCGCGTGAGGCCCAAGCCATGGACCCGCAGCAACGACTGTTGTTAGAGGCGACTTGGGAGGCGCTCGAACGGGCAGGGATCGACCCGATTTCGTTGCACGGCAGTGATACCGGCGTGTTCATCGGTATGGCCGCTCAGGAGTATGGCCCGCGCGGATATAACGAGAAGGAGGGATTTGTCGGCTATATGGCGACCGGGGTTCCTACTTGCATCGCGTCGGGTCGGGTGGCCTACACGCTTGGGCTGCAGGGCCCCGCGTTGACGGTGGAGACCGGTTGCTCCTCATCTCTGGTTTCTGTGCATCTCGCCGTGCGATCGTTGCGGTCGGGTGAATGTGAATTGGCAGTGGCGGGCGGCGTATCCGTGGCTTGTTCACCCAGCGTCTACATCGGCCTGGGCCGACAGGGCGCCCTATCCGCTGACGGCCGATGCAAGCCATTCGCCGCGGCAGCGGACGGGTTTGGCGCTGCCGAGGGCGCCGGTGTGCTGGTGCTGGCCACACTGTCGCGCGCGCGCAGCGCCGGTTACCCGGTGCTTGCGCTGATCCGGGGTAGCGCACTGGGACAGGACGGGGCCACCGATGTGCTGTCCGTCCCGAGCGGCCCGGCGCAGCAGCGGGTGATTCGCCAGGCTCTCTTGGATGCGGGTCTGAGCGCGGGCGAAGTCGACGTGGTCGAAGCGCATGGCACGGGCACGAGGATCGGTGATCCGATCGAGGCGGATGCGTTGCGGGCAACGTATGGCAAAGCTCACTCGGTGGCGCACCCACTACTGATCGGCTCGGTCAAATCGAACATCGGCCACACCCAGTACGCCGCGGGCGCCGCCGGTGTGATCAAGATCGTGCAGTCGATTCGACAAGGGGTGGTACCGGCGACGTTGCACCTGGATTCGCCTACACCCCAGGTGGACTGGTCGTCCGGAACGATCGAGGTAGTCGATAGCGCACGTCCCTGGCCCGAGCCACCCGACCAGAACGACCGACCGCGGCGTGCGGGCGTGTCGTCGTTCGGCCTCAGCGGAACAAACGCCCACGTGATACTCGAGCAAGCGCCGCCGGAGTCTTCGCCCGGGGCGCTTCGAAAGCGTCTACCGGTAACGCCGTGGGTGTTGTCCGCCAAATCGACGTCGGCACTGGCCGAGCAGGCGGCCCGGTTGGGGCGGTTCGTTGAACAGCACTCCGATTTGAACCCAGATGATGTGGCGTACTCATTGGTCACCACTCGGGCGTTGTTCGACCACCGCGCGGTTGTGGTCGGAACCGAACGTGACGAGTTATTGAGTGGATTGGCTGCGATCTCCTCCGGCATGCCCGCACCGAATGTGTTAAGCGGTAAGGCCGCCGCCACGGGCCGCACCGTCTTCGTTTTTCCCGGCCAGGGATCGCAATGGATGGGGATGGCGGTCGAACTGCTGGAGTCCGCGCCGGCGTTCGCCCATCAAATGCGGCTATGCGATGCGGCTTTCGCCGAGTTTGTCGATTGGTCGCTGATCGAGTGCGTGCGCGGCGGCGATGCTGGTGCCGAAAGCCTCGAACGGGTTGATGTGGTGCAGCCTGTGCTGTTTGCGGTCATGGTGTCGTTAGCCGCGCAATGGCGAGCATTGGGTGTCCATCCCGACGCCGTCCTCGGCCATTCGCAGGGCGAGATCGCGGCGGCCTACGTCTCCGGCGCCCTGTCGCTGCGAGACGCCGCGAAGGTAGTTACGTTGCGGAGCAAAGCGATCCGCGCAGTCACGGGAACCGGTGGCATGGTTTCGATCCCGCGTTCCGTTGAACGGGTTCACGCGCTCATCACACCGTGGGCTCGATCGATTTCCATCGCCGCGCACAATGGTCCGTCTTCGACCGTCGTGACCGGGGATGCGGCGGCGTTAGACGAGTTGATGGCCGTGTGCGAACTCGACGAGGTGGCAGCCACGCGGATTCCCGTCGACTACGCCTCGCATTCTGACCATGTGGAGGCGTTGCGAGAGACATTGCGCGAGTCGCTTTGTGGGCTGCAGCCACGAACCGGCGATATCGAGTTCATCTCCTCGGTCAGCGGTGCCGCGCTGGACACGAAGATCCTCGATGGCGACTACTGGTTCGCCAATCTGCGGCAACCGGTGCTATTCGAACCGGCTGTCCGGTGGGCGTACGAACACGGCTACCGCACGTTCGTCGAATCCAGTCCGCATCCGATGTTGACTGCCGGCATCCAGGAGTCGCTGGAGGACGACGGCGATGAGCCCACTGTGGTTGGGACACTTCGACGCAACGAAGGCGGCATGCGGCGATTCTTGCTGTCGGCCGCCGAGGCCCACGTATACGGGAAATCGCCGAACTGGGTGAGCATGTTCGACGACACGGGCGCCCGTCGCATCGACTTACCGACCTACGCCTTCCAACGCAGGCGCTATTGGATGGATCCCGAGCCCCGGTTCGTCGACGCAAGCAGTCTCGGCCTCAGCTCCGCCGAGCATCCCCTGCTCGGTGCTGTCGTGGCCCGGGCAGCTTCAGATGAGACCATTTTCACTGGCCGTCTGTCGCTCGCGTCCCATCCGTGGCTGGCCGACCACAAAGTGCACGGGATCGTACTGGTGCCGGGTGCGGCGATGGTAGAACTCGTGCTGTACGCCGCTGACCGTGTCGGGTGCCCGCGGATAGACCAACTTGTCCTGCAAACCCCGCTCATCGTTGAACCCGCCGGTGTCGCAGTTCAAGTCATCGTCGGCGCACCTGATGAGTCTGGCGAGTGTCCGGTGCAGATCTACTCGCGGATCGACGACGATAGTGCGGACCGAGCGTGGACGCACCATGCCGAAGGCGCGCTTTCCCCGAGCCCCGGTGCCGCGCCCCAACTTGGGTCCGATCAATGGCCACCGGAGGGCGCGGAACCGATCGACGTTTCCGAGGCCTACCCCCAGCTGGCCGCGCGCGGGTACGAATACGGTCCCGCATTCCACGGCCTGCGCTCGGTCTGGCGCCGTGGCGCCGAGGTGTTCGTCGAGGCGGAGCTGCCCGAGCAGGCCAAGGCGGACGCGAGCCGGTTCTGCCTGCATCCGGTGCTACTTGACGCGATCCTGCACGGCATCGGCGCCGGCGGCATCCTGGCAGAATCGGAGCTGACCAGGTTGCCGTTCGAATGGCAAGGCGTATCGCTTCGTGCCTTTGGCGCAACCCGGCTTCGCGCCCGGATCAGCTTCATCGCCGCCGACACGGTCGCCATCACACTCATGGACGGCCGCGGGGCGTTAGTTGGTCGTGTCGATTCCCTCGCCCTGCTCGGGGTTTCACCAGGCCAGTTGCGCATGAGCGCTGACGCCAATCACGCAGTGTACGCACTGGATTGGGTCGCTCTGGCGCAATGCGATGACATCAGTGGCAGTGCGAGTGGCCCCACCGAGAAGGTGACCGTATTGCGCTGCCCGTCAACGATTGCGGACAGCGCGGCGTTCACCGATGGCACGCGCCGAACGCTGACGCATGTGCTGGACCGGGTACAGGCGTGGCTGTCGAGCGATAGTCCTGACGACGACGAACGGCTGGTGGTGCTCACCCGCGGGGCGATCGCCGTCGACACATCCGACGACGTCACCGATCTTGGTCAGGCTGCGGTGTGGGGATTGTTGCGCAGCGCGCAGACTGAAAACCCGGGCCGTATCTTGCTGGCCGACGTCGACGACTGGGTCAACGTGGATGCGGTGGTCGCCGAAATAACCGGCCGCGACGAATCGCAACTCGCGCTACGTTATGGCGTGTGCTTTGCCCCTCGGCTGGCGCGGACCGGGCGAATCGACGGCGCCGAACTGGTCGACGCGACCACCTGGCGGCTTGCCACCCTTGGCAACGGCACGCTGGACCCACGGAACTTCGCGCTGCGTCCCTGTCCCGAATCCGATCGCCCCCTGGGGCCCGGCCAGGTGCGTTTGAGTCTGCGCTGCAGCGGCGTAAATTTCCATGATGTCCTGACCGCCCTGGGTCACCCCTCGGACTACGACGTGGGCGTCGAAGGGTCCGGCGTCGTTCTCGAGGTTGCCGACGATGTACTCGAGTTCGCGCCCGGCGACTGTGTAATGGGCCAGTTCTTCGGCGCCGGACCGGTTGTCGTCGTGGATCACTGGAGGATCGTGCGCATACCAGTGGGGTGGTCCTTGCCGCAGGCAGCGACCGTGCCCGCGGTCTTCCTCACCGCCTATTTCGCGCTGGCGCACGTCGCGCGCGTCCGCGCGGGCGAGCGGGTGCTGGTGCATGCCGCTACCGGCGGTGTCGGCATGGCGGCGGTGCAGCTAGCCAGGCACTGGGGCCTTGACGTGTTCGCAACGGCCAGCCCCGGGAAATGGGAAACCCTGCGCGGCATGGGATTCGATGACGATCACATCGCTAACTCGCGCACGCTCGAATTCGAGCAGAAGTTTGCGGCGGTAACCGACGGCGCGGGTATGGACGTGGTTCTCGATTGCCTGATAGACGAATTCGTCGATGCATCACTACGACTCTTGCCGCGCGGCGGACGATTCGTCGAGATGGGCAAAGCAGACATCCGCGACCCCGCGGAGGTGACCGCGCGGCATCCGGGCGTTCAATATCGAGCGTTCGACCTCGTCGAGGACGTCCCTCCGCAATTGTTGAGCGAGATGCTCGGCGAACTGGTGAAGCTGGCCGAGACGGGTGAACTGCGTCCGCTTCCGTTACGTTCGTGGGACATTAGACAGGCATCGGACGCCTATCGGTTCCTGAGCCGTGCCCGCCACGTTGGCAAGCTGGTGCTCACTGTGCCCACCCCGTTCGACCCCGCGGGCACGGTGCTGATCACCGGTGGCACAGGCGTCCTCGGGATGATGCTTGCCCGGCATTTGGTGACTCGTCACGGTGCACGAAATCTGTTGCTGGTCAGCCGAAGAGCCCACGCGGCCGAGGGTGTCGCCGCGATCGAAGCGGAGCTCACCGACCTGGGTGCGTCCGTGCGCATCGAATCGTGTGACGCGGCGGACCGGAAGTCGTTGCAAGCAACCTTGGCCGCGATACCAATCGAGCATCGGTTGACCGCCGTCATCCACGCTGCCGGAGTGCTCGACGACGCGGTGTTCGCGGCCCAGACCCGACATCACCTGGACGCGGTGCTGCGTCCGAAAGTCGATGCGGCCTGGAACCTGCACGAACTCACCGCTTCTGCGGACCTGTCTGCGTTCGTGATGTTTTCGTCGGCAGCCGGCGTTGTCGGCTCCCCGGGTCAGGCTAACTACGCTGCTGCCAATGCATTTCTCGACGGGCTCGCACAGCACCGCCGACAGCAGGGGCTGCCGGGCGTTTCGATGGCGTGGGGATGGTGGGCGCGAGCGACCGGGATGACGGGCCATCTCGACGAACGCGATCGCGATCGCATGAGCCGTAGTGGGTTTGTCCCGATGTCGTCGGCGGAAGGCCTCGCGCTTTTCGATGCGGCGCTTCGGCAACCGCGCTCGTTCGTCGTCCCGGCACGGTTCAATCTCGCCACCATCCGTTCGTCTTCGGCGGTCGGAGGCCTGCCACCGATATTCCGTGGGCTCGTCCGTCCGACACGCCGCACAGCCGAGCCTGCGGCCGCAATCGGGGCCTCTTCCGATCTTCGACGTCGGCTCGCGGCGATGAGCACGTCCGAACGGGAACACGAACTGCTCGGCATTGTTCGCTCGAACGCGGCCGCGGTGCTCGGGCATGACAGCGGCGACGCGGTGGCCGCGGACCAGGAGTTTAAGGAGCTCGGTTTTGATTCGCTGGGTGCGGTCGAGTTTCGGAATCGGTTGAAATCAGCGACCGGTTTGAAGCTGCCCACCAACGCCGTCTTCGACCATCCAACATCGATAGCGTTGGCCCGGTATCTGGCCCGGACGCTCGAAGTCGACGGGGAGCCCAGTTCTGGGGGAGACGAAACCGGCCGGGTCGAACAGGAATACCGGCCCTTAACGGGCTGTCAACGCGACATCGTCGCGGTCGGCGCCCGTTATTCGGATCTCCCAATCGCACAGGTGGTCACCCACGCGCGCCTGGATGGCACGGTGAACCTGGAGCGGATGCGGGAGTGCGTGCGGCGAACATATCTGCGGAATGACGCGCTGCGTTTGCGTTTTGAATTCCGCGACGGCGAGTTCGTGCAGCACCTCGGGACTGAGTTGCCCGAGCTCGAGTTTGTCGATTTCACGAATGACGCCGATCCGGCGGCAGCATGCGGGCGCTGGATCGACGAGGCAAGTGGGCGCGTGCTTCCGCTCCAGGGCCCGCTGACACGCGCCGCGATCCTGGTTGATCGGTCTGATTCGTTTCTGGTGTATGCGTGTTTCCATCACGCCGTGGCCGACGCATGGGGCATCAATGTCGCGCTGAGCCAGCTGTTGAATGAGTACTTATCGGAGGCCGACACCAGCAGCGACAACGATTTCGAAATGCCAAGATATCTGGACTTCGTTGCGGCAGAGCGCGAATACCGCGCTTCGGCTGACTGGGCGGCCGATCGTGACTACTTCGTTGAGAAGTACCGCGAGGTCGAGCCAGCATTGTTTGCCCGCCGCGGGTCATTGCGCAGCCGGCGTCGGCGACGTCACACCTTGCGAATGAATCCTGAAGCTGTTAAACGTCTGCGAGACACCGATCGCTCGATCTTCGCGTTCACCGCGGCCGCTATCGGCGAGTACCTGCGCCGGATACACCGCGGCGGGGACATCATCATTGGGGTCCCGTTCCTCAACCGATCATCCGAAGCCGAACTCCGCACGGTCGGCTGCATGGCGAACATACTGCCGCTGCGAATTCCCGCTGATGGCGAGTTGTCGACGGCCGAACTCGCCGACCGAATCAGCAAGGAAGTGTGGGAGGCGCAGGCGCGACAGCGTTTTGCCTATGGAGACATCGCCACAGCTTTGCAGAACGGCGCTGAGATGACGTTGTTCGACGTCACTTACTCATACTTCACGATTCCCGACACCGAACACGCGGAGTGGATCTGGAAGGACGCCAGCTTGCTCGCGTCAGGGTATTCACTCGATGTGGTCAACATCGTCGTTCGCGACCACGAGCGGGACGGATCGCTCGAGGTGGATCTGTTCTACGCCGACGACGTCTTCGACGCGAACTATCGGTTCGCGGACGCGCTACGTCATGTATTGACGTTGATCAAGGGCGCATTGGATGCGCCCGAGATGTCACTCGGTGACATCGACATGCTGTCGGCCGCGGATCACACCGAGCTGGATGCGTTCGCCCTAGGGGGAACCGACTGATGCTTGATGTCGATATCGCGCAGAACATCCGGATCGACCGTGTGGCCGCCGACGCGCCCGGCGAGCGGCCTGCGGTGTTGTCGGAGGACGGAACGCTCTGCTACGCAGAGTTCGACAGCGCCGTGAATCACATCGCCGAAGTGTTGCGCGCCAAGGGGGTCGAGCGTGACGAGTGTGTCGGGGTGATCGTGCCGCGCTCGCCTCAAATGGTCGTTGCGATACACGGGATATTGCGCGCAGGCGCCGCCTACGTGCCGATCGATCCGGGGTATCCGGAGGCACGTGTTCACACGATCATCGAAGACAGCGGCGCCCGGATCATCGTGGCCGGAACCGAATTCGCCGAAATTGCGGATGACCTCGGTGTCGATCGGGTCGAGCCGAGCATAGTCGCGGCGGATCCGGTCGAGCCACTCGCCTCACCCGAGGACCTGGCTTACGTCATCTACACGTCGGGATCGACCGGCCGGCCCAAGGGCGTAATGGTCGAGCACCGGTCGGTGGTCAACCGGCTGCACTGGATGCAACGCCGGTATCCAATCGGCTCGGATGACGTGATCCTGCAGAAGACTTCGGTGACGTTCGACGTCTCGGTGTGGGAATTGCTGTGGTGGGCTATGACCGGCGCGAGTGTGGCGCTGCTCGAGCCGGGCGGCGAGCGCGATCCGCGCAAGATCATCGCCGCGGTCGGGCGGCACCGGGTGACGGTCATGCATTTCGTGCCGACGATGCTCTGCGCATTTTTGGATGAACTTGAGGACCAACCCGATTCGGTGGACCGACTCAAGTCGTTGCACACCGTGTTCTGCAGTGGGGAGGCACTCACGCCGGCACTGGTCGAGCGGTTCAACCGAGTATTCGCGACCACCGCCGTCCCGCGGCTGGTTAATCTCTACGGGCCCACCGAGGCGACGGTGGACGTGAGCTACTTCGATTGTCCCCAGGCCGGGCCCGTCGATGGGGTCCCGATCGGAAAACCGATCGACAATACCAGACTGCTGGTGCTCGATGAGCGCGGAAACCGTTGTCCGGTAGGCGTGCCCGGCGAACTGAACATCGCCGGGGTTGGGCTGGCCCGCGGCTACCGGGGGCGTGATGATCTGACCGCGGCCGTCTTCGTCGCCGACGAGCGCGTACCGGGTGGTCGGCGTTACCGGACGGGAGACCTCGCCCGCTGGCGAGCGGACGGCAACCTGGAGTTTCTGGGACGCGCCGATGACGAAGTCAAGGTCCGCGGTAACCGGGTGAGCCCCGGCGAGGTCCAGGCCGTCGCGGAGTCGTGCCCGGGTGTGCGATCGGCGGTAGTGATAGCCGAGCCGTCGGAAATTCACGGGAACCACCTGATCGGTTATTTCATCGGAGAATCCGTCTCGCCCGAACGCCTCAGGGAGCACCTGGCTCAGCTCCTGCCCGCCTATATGATCCCCACCAGCTTCGTGCAGTTGAACGCGTTCCCGCTTACCACGAGTGGCAAGGTGGATCGTCGGGCGTTACCCCGGCCCGGTGCCCCCGATCGATCGGCCACCGCCCCGCGCACTCCGGCCGAGGCGGTGCTGGCCGATGTCTTCGCCTCGGTGCTCAAAGTTGAAACCGTTGGGATTTACGACAATTTCTTCAGCGTCGGCGGCGACTCGATCCTGGCGCTCGCGGTGCGCAGCGAGGCCGAGAAGCGAGGCATCGCTTTCGATGTCGACGAGCTGTTCGTCCGGCCGACAGTCGCCGAACTGGCGGAGACGAGTTCGCGGCCGGCGTCGGAGCCACCGGGTGTCACGGACGCGTTCGCGACGCTTGCACCGAGCGACCGCGCGGCGCTATGCGACGCCGAGGACGCGTTCCCAGCGACCGTGCTGCAACTCGGCATGCTGTTCCACAGCATCGAGCGCGCCGAATCGACGATGTATAAAGACGTCTTCCGCTACCGCCTGGCGATGCCGTGGCGCGAACGAGAGTTCACCGACGCGTTCGATCGACTGGTCGCCCGACATCCCGCGCTGCGGTCCTCGTTCGACCTGAGCCAATATTCAGTGCCGTTGCAGGTGGTCTGGCCACGGGTACCGCGAGCATTCGACGCCGTGACCGGGGCCGACGATCTCCTTGTCTGGGATTACCTGACGGCCCGCCACGCACACACCTACGACCTGGACCGCGCTCCGCTGTACGGCCTGCGCGCGTTCGTTCGGGACGACGGGGTGGATCTGGTCTTCGCGTTCCATCACGCGATTCTGGATGGTTGGAGCGTGGCGAACCTGATACGCGAGTTGTTGCAGGACTATCTATTCCGCCTCGGTCTCGACGTGCCGGCAGTCGACGCCGAGGTGCGTTCGGCGACCATTCTCGCCGAGCATGCTCGGCTGGAGAGGGCGGCGCTCGACGACCCCGTAGCGCAAGAGTTCTGGCGTAGCGTCCTGGCCGGATCGCACCTGACGTCCCTGGGATCCTGCGTCGTCCATGAAGCACGCGCGCCTGTCGATTCGGTAGCGGCGGTGCCGATCCCGCAGTGGCTGCAGGATGCCGTTGGGCAATTCGCGAAGTCTCGTGGGCTGCCGATGAAATCACTGCTGCTAGCCGCGCATTGCGTTACCCTGCAACGACTCTCGGGCGAGGAGGACGTCACGACCGGGTTGGTCACCCACGGGCGCCCCGGTCGAGCCGGCGCCGAAGAGGCCGCGGGGCTGTTTCTCAACATGATTCCGATCCGAGTCGACCACACACCGGCGACCTGGCTCGGCACCGTCGAACAGGTGGACCGATTCGAGCGCGCGAGCCACCGCTATCGGCGTTACCCGTTGCAGGCCATGCAATCCGACGCGGGCCGCCCCTTGTTGAACACCGCGTTCAATTACGTTAACTACCATCCCTTCGCCGAGCTGTTCGATATCGCCGCGATCGAACTGCTCGACTTTGAAGCGCACGAGCAAACCAACTTCGCGCTGCTCGCAACCGTCGCTGTCGACCCGCGTACCCGGGGGCTGTTCCTGTTCGTCAACGGCGATCCGCACGCTGTCACGGCCGCGCAGACGAACGAATACGCAAACACCTTCGTTCGTGCGCTGGTGGCAATCGTGCGCTCACCCGAGGAGTTCATTGATCTCGGGACCGACGATGTGCCCGCTCGTGACGTCACTCAACTCGGGTCAGAATCGGCAGCGATCAATCCCGACGTCGGCATGCCCCCGGCCGCGGATCGGCCGGCGGCCGCCGGGCATACTGCTGCTGAGTCGGTGCTGGTCGACGTGTTCGCCTCGGTGCTCGGCCTGGACTCCGTCGGAGTGCACGACAATTTCTTCACCGTCGGCGGAGACTCCATCCTTGCCCTCGTCGTGCGCAGCAAGGCTGAGAAGCGGGGCATCGCTTTCGATCTCGACGATCTGTACGCGCGGCCCACGATCGCCGAACTGGCCGAGGCGAGTCCGCGGCCGGCGGCGAAGCCGCAAGGTGTCACGGATGCGTTCGGGTTGCTTCCGCTCATCGACCGCGCAGCGCTGTGCGACGCCGAGGATGCGTTCCCAGCGACCGTGCTGCAGCTCGGCATGCTGTTCCACAGCATCGAGCGTGCCGAATCGACGATGTATAAGGACGTCTTCCGCTATCGCCTGGCGATGCCGTGGCGCGAACGAGAGTTCACCGCCGCGTTCGATCGCCTGGTGGCACGACATCCCGCGCTGCGTTCCTCGTTCGAACTCAACCAGCATTCCACGCCAGTGCAGGTTGTCCGGCCGGGGGTACCCCGAGCATTCGACATCGTGACCGGAGCCCGTGACGCGGATGTCGAAGGGTATATCGCTTCCCGGCACACGCATCGGTACGACTTCAACAGCGCTCCGCTATACGGCCTGCGCGCGTTCGTTCGGGATGAGGGTGTGGATCTGGTCTTCGCGTTCCATCACGCGATTCTGGACGGTTGGAGTGTGGCGAACCTGATACGCGAGTTGTTGCAGGACTACCTCTTCCGCCTCGGGCTGGATGTGCCGGCAGTCGACGCCGGGGTGCATTCGGCGACCATTCTCGCCGAGCATGCTCGGCTGGAGCGGGCGGCGCTCGAAGATCCTGCTGCGCAGGAGTTCTGGCGTAGCGTGATGAAGGGATCGCGCGCGACGGCGCTGGGATCCTACGTCGCCCATCAACCGCCGGCGACCGCCGATCCGATCGCGACAATCCTGATTCCGCCGTGGCTGCAGGACGCCGCTGGACGATTCGCAAAGTCTCATGGGCTGCCGGTGAAATCGCTGTTGCTGGCCGCACATTGCGTTACCCTGCAGCGACTTTCGGGAGAGGCGGACGTTACGACCGGGCTGGTCACCCACGGGCGCCCCGATCGTGATGGTGCCGAAGTGGCGGCCGGGTTGTTTCTCAACACGATCCCGGTCCGGCTCGACGACACACCGGCGACCTGGGTCGACGCCGTCGAACGCGTGGCCCGATTCGAGCGCGCGAGCCATCGTTATCGGCGTTATCCGTTGCAGGCCATGCAGTCCGATGCGGGCCGTCCCTTGTTCAATGTGGTGTTCAATTTCATCAACTATCATCTGTTCGGCGACCCGACGAGTGCCGGCGGGATCGAACTGCTGGCCTTCGAAGTGCAGGAACAAACAAACTTCGCGATGTGGGTGACCGCCGCGATGGATCCGCGGACTGGCCGGCTGTCCCTCCGCGTGACCGGAAATCCGGCGGTGCTGACCGCTATTCAGGCACGCGAATATGGTAGATCCCTCGTCCGCGTGCTGGCGGCAATCGTGCGGTCACCCGAGCAGGCCATGGATTCTGTTGCCGATGAACTGGCGGCTCGCGACGTCGCACAGCTCGTGTCCGAGCAGGCGGCAGCGACCCCGGACGCGACCGCACTTGTGACTGACACTGCCAGCTGGACATACGCCGAATTGGACCGCGGCGCAGAACGAATCGCGGCCGGGTTGTTGGCCGCGGGCATGCCACCAGGAGCTCGGGTGGGCGTGATGCTGGAACGGTCGCCAGAGCTGATCGCGACCGTGCTCGGCGTTCTGAAGGCCGGGGCGGCGGTTGTCCCGATGGACGTGAGTTACCCCCGCGCTCGCATCGAGTTGATGATCGAGCGTGCCCGGCCGTTCCGCGTTATGTCTGACATCGCGGAAGTCCGGGCACTGATGGAAGTACCTGCGACGATGACGTTGCCCGTAATCGACCCGGAAAGTGCGGCCTACGTGTTGTTCACATCCGGTTCGACGGGCGAACCAAAGGGCGTCACGATGCCGCACCGGGCCCTGCACAACCTCATTGCTTGGCAGAACCGCCGCCCGTCGAGTGGCGCCGCCGGATCCACGCTGCAGTTCTTCCCGCTGTCGTTCGACGTCTCGTTTCAGGAAGTGTTTTCCACGCTATGCGGTGGCGGCACGTTGCGGTTGGTCAGCGACAAGCAGCGCAGAGATCTGAGGGCCCTGGTACGTCTCGTCGCGGATGAGGGGATCGAACGTGTATTTCTGACCTGCGTCGCGTTGCAGGCGTTCGCGGACGCGGCGCTCGTCACCCGAACACGGTTGGAGTCGCTGCGCGTAGTGATCAACGTGGGCGAACAGCTCAGAGTGACACCGGAGATCCGCGAGCTGTGCACGGCGAATCCCGGCCTGGTGTTGGAGAACCACTACGGACCGACTGAGACGCACGAGGTGGCCAGCTACACGATGAGCGGTGCACCGGAAGACTTTCCCACGTTGCCACCCATCGGCACCGCGATAGACGGCGCAACGATCCGTCTGCTCGACGCCAACCTGCGTCCGGTCCCGCACGGAACAAGAGGCGAGATTTATGTCGGGGGCCGCTGCCTCGCAATCGGTTACGAGGCACGGCCCGACCTCACCGCGGAGCGATTCGTCACCGTCGGCGGGGTCGGTGAGAGCCGCGAGAGGATGTATCGCACCGGTGATCTGGGGGTCCAATTACCTTCCGGTGACCTTGTCTACCTCGGGCGAGCGGACGACCAGGTGAAGGTCCGCGGCTTCCGCATCGAGTGCGCGGAAATCGAACTCGCCTTGATGAATCTCAACGACACGGCGATTCAAGCGGTAGCAGTAGTGGCACGAAACCTCGATTCGGTGGATTCCGTGCTGGTGGCCTACCTCGTCGGGGACAGTGAAGGGGCGGACCTCGCCGCGATCCGAGCCCACCTGCGCGCGGTGCTGCCCGCATACATGATTCCGGCGCACTTCCAATGGCTCGACGAATTCCCGCTCACGCCGAGCGGCAAGCGCGACGACAAGGCCCTACGTGAGTTGCCGTTGGCCGCTGCCGTTGCGCCGTCGGCCGGCGCCACACCCTTTAGCCCGTACGAGCGAGCGGTCGCTGACATCATGGCGGAGTTCGCAGTTAGCGCAGGATTTGCCGCCGATACCAACTTCTTCGACGCGGGAGGCACATCGATCGGCGCGATGCGTGTGGTGATGGCGATCGCGCGGAGATGGGACGTCGAGATTCCGCTGGATGCGTTCGTCGCCGCGCCCACCGCCGCTCACATCGCCAGCCTGATCGCGGCCGGTGGCTCGGTGCGGGCGTTCGATCCCGTTGTTGCGCTGCGGACCTCGGGCGATCGCCCACCACTGTTCCTCGTCCACCCGATCGGTGGAAATGTGCTGTGCTATCTCAATCTCGTCAAGCACCTCCCGGTTGATCAACCGGTGTACGCGTTGCAGGCGGCCGGTGCCGAGCCCGGCGCGACGCCGCTGCACACGATGAGCGATCTGGCCGTGTCCTATATCGCGGCGATTCGTCGGGTGCGCCCGCACGGGCCATTCCACATCGGTGGATGGTCGTTCGGTGGCTACGTCGCTGTCGAGATAGCGCGGCAGCTGGCTGACGAGGAACTGGCGCGTCTGATCCTTCTCGATACGACCGCGCTCGGCGACGGGCCTCATCCCGTGGTGCCGGAAAGTGAACTGATCACTTGGTTTTTCGGAGAGCTGCTGTTGGAGGCGCACGGTATGGAGGCGGCACGGCTGACATTCGAGTTCAACGGAACGGGTCGCGACGCCTCGTTCGATTCGACCCTCCGCAACGCGATCGAGGCGGGAATCGTTCCCGCCGAGAGTTCGCCACAGTTGATTCGACGGCTCTACGAGATATTCCGCGCCAACTACGAGGCGACGCTGAACTATCGCCACGAGCCGTTGGATCGCGATATCACATTGCTGAGGTCAGCCGAAGATCTCCCGGCGGAGTTGGCGGGCCCGCACCGCTTGGTGGGGAGCATGTTCGCCAGTCCCACCAACGGTTGGGAGATACTGACGCCGCGCAGCCTGAGGGTGATCGAGGTTGCGGGTGACCACTTGTCGATGATGTCGGAGCCACACGTTGCGGACGTCGCGGCCAAACTGTCTACCGAACTCGCTGCGGTCGCGCTCGTTGGCGAGGGTCGGCGATGAACGCGCCGACGGTCGCGGTGGTCGGTGCGGGAATCGGCGGTCTGACTGCCGCCGTCGCCCTGCGGGCCAAGGGGATCGACGTCGAAATCTACGAGGCCGCACCCCGGCCGCGGATCACCGGCACGGCGCTGGGGCTCGCCAGCAACGCCACGAAAGTGCTGCGCGCGTTGGGGATCGACCTGCCGGCTGACGCCTGCTGTCGCACGCTTGAACACTTCGAGCTGCGCACCGCCCGCGGTGCGCTGATCCGGGGGCTGCCGGGCGCGGCCATCACCGCGCAGCTAGGCCATCCCTTTGTAAGCATCCATCGCAACGAGCTGATTAGTACGCTGCGCACCGCCGCCGGCGACACCCCCATCCACTATGGCGCCGAGGTGGTCGACGTTGGAATCGAACGATATGGGGCACGCGCCACACTCGTTGACGGTGCCGACGTGCGCGCCGGGGTCTTGATCGGCGCCGACGGCATAGGATCAGTCGTCCGGTCGACGGTCGCCGGTGATCAGCCGCCGAGCGAGTACGGGTATGTCTGTTGGCTTGCTACCGTGCGGTTTACGCACCACCGGATGGCGCCTGGCTATACCGGGCATTATTGGGGTAGGGGACAGCGGTTCGGGCTCATCGACATCGGCGCCGGGATGGCCTACTGGTGGGGAACGAAGAACATGCCCGCCGCCCTGGCACGCGACTGGGACGGAGACAAGGCGGACATCCTCGCCGCGTTCGACGGTTGGGCTCCCGAGGTGGTCGAGGCGATTGAGCGGACACCGGCGGAAGCCATCGTCAGTGTGCCCGGTCAAGATCGGCCCATCCTCAAGCAGTGGGGCATGGGCCCGATCACCCTGCTGGGCGATGCGGCGCATCCCATGCTCACCAGCAGATCGCAAGGCGCCAGCTCCGCCGTTGAGGACGGTTATGTGTTGGCGGAGGCGATTGGCCGCCTGCCCGATCCGGTCCAGGCCCTGCGTGCCTACGAGAACCGGCGCCGAGCCCGCGCCGGAATGTTAGTGCGAAGCTCACGGCGGCTTAACCGGGTAGAGCAGCTGCAGAATCCGGTCGCTTGTGCGGTGCGTAACCTCGGGATGCGTTGTGCGACCACGCGATCACTGATCCGCCACACCACCCGTCCGATGCGATTCGACCTGGGGTGGACGGCGTGATGCGGGGTTCGGTGACGGTGACGCCGGCGCGCTCGAAGTCGGTTCTTGTTACGGGCGCGTCGAGCGGGCTCGGTAAAGCCGCCGCTATCCACCTCGGCGAACTCGGTTATCGGGTGTTCGCGGGTGTGCGTACCGAGTCGAGCGCCGCTCAACTCTCCGGGGTGCCGCCGTCGGCGGGGCAGCTGATTCCGGTGCTGCTCGATGTCACCGACGCAGCGTCGATCGCGTACGCCGGCGAACTCGTTGAACAGGGTTGTAGCGGGACCGGACTGTGGGCCGCCGTGAACAATGCGGGGATCGCGATCAGCTCGCCGATGGAATGCGTTCCGGTCGACGTTTTGCGCGCTCAGCTAGAGACAAATGTCGTTGGCACAGTTGCTGTCACGCAGCGCGTGCTGCCCTTACTGCGCGCATCAGGTGGGAGGATTGTCAACGTCACTTCCGGCATCGTCAACATGGCCGCACCGTATTTAGGAGCATATGCGGCCGCACAGTGCGCCAAGGAGGGGTTAAGCGACGCGTTGCGACGCGAACTGCGCCCACTCGGGGTTAGCGTCTCGATCATCCAGCCCGGCGCGATCTCCACACCGATCTGGGACAAGATGCACCGATCCGCCAACGATATCTTTGCAGGGGCCCCCGCCGAGGTTGTCGAAACCTACCGCGAGCGATTCATCGAAATTCTCAACACAAGCACGGGTTTCGGGCAGACAGCCAAGACGACAGCCGCGGACTTCGCCGATGCCGTGGCCGCGGCGTTGGCCGCAAGGCGCCCGAAGGCCCGATATCGGGTCGGCGTCGATTCCTGGGGGAGCGCCCTGGCGCGCCGCGTGGTGTCGGATCGGATGATGGACGCCCTGATCACTACCGTTTACAAGGCCTCGGCGTGGGCTGTGCCCCCGCACCCATCTGCCCGCGAAATGACGCCATAGTGACCGGCCAGCGCGCGGAACGTCTCCGTCGGGGGGCGAAAAGACGTGTCCTCAGGGGGGGAGCGGTAATCGCTCGCGGGCAGTTGAACCGCAAGCCCGTGCGGCGTGAACTTTGCCCGGTACCGGAAGGTAGTGACCTGCAACCGATTCCGGGTGACACGGGTCTGCCAATTATCGGTCACGCCCTGGCAGCGGCGACGCTGCCCGTCGAATTCCTGGAACGGCAGCTGCAAACTTACGGTGCGGTCTCGTGGATGCGTGGATTTGGGACGCCGTTCGTCCTCGCGCTGGGTCCGGAAGCCGCCCAGGAAGTGTTCGCCAACAATGACCACGTCTTCTCGCAGAAGGGTCAGGAATTCTTCTCGGGCCGCTTTTTCGGTCGGGGGCTGATGTTTTTGGACTTCGAAGAACACCACTTCCATCGTCGAATCATGCAGGAGGCGTTCACTCGCGAACGTCTGAACGGCTATCTGCAATCGATGGACACGATCTGTCGCACAGCCGCAGCGGGGCCGTCCGAGGGCGAATTGCTGGTTTACCCCTACCTCAAAAGCACCCTCCTCGACATTGCAACCGTCGCGTTCATGGGTGAGGAGCCGGGACCACAAAGCCGTCGGATGAACAAGGCCTTCAACGATTGTCTGCGCGCCGCTACTGCCGTGGTTCGGGTTCCCGTTCCTGGCTTGCGTTGGTCTGCAGGTTTGCGCAGTCGACGCGCGCTCGAGCAGTATTTCCACTCCAACATCGAAGCGCGGCGAACCTCAGGCGGCGACAACCTGTTCGCAGCACTTTGTCATGCGCGCGACATGGGCGGCCATCAGTTCGCCGACGACGACATCGTCGACCACATGATCTTTCTCATGTCAGCCGCGACCGATACGAGTGCGGCCGCCGCGACGGCGGCCCTGCATCAGCTGGCGCTGCACCCGGAGTGGCAGAACCGGGTACGCGCGGAATCGGCTGAGATCGAGGACGCTGGACTTGATCTGGACGCGCTCGATCGCATGCAGTCGCTAGGCATGGTCATCAACGAGTCGATGCGACTGTCCCCTCCGGTGCCTGTGGTCTGCCGGAAGACACTGGCGGATAGTGCGATTCAGGGGTACTTCGTGCCCACGGACACCATGGTGGTGGTCGCTCCGTTGATCAACCACTACTGGCCCGGTTTGTGGAGCGACCCGCACACCTTCGACCCCGAGCGGTTCAGCGGCGCGCGGCGCGAGGACAGATCTCACCGTCTTGCCTTCATGCCGTTCGGCGCGGGCGCGCACAAGTGCATCGGTATGCACTTCGCGACAATCGTGGTCAAGGTCCTGCTGCATCATTTGCTGCGTGACCATCGCATCGAGATGCGGTCCGGCTACAGGCTGGAATGGGACATGACCGCGTTGCCGGCTCCGATCGACGACTTCCCGGTGCTGATCCGCCGCACCAACGATTCGTACACGGACGTGACAGCAGCAACGTGAATTGGAGGTTTTCCCATGGACTTTACTTATTTCTTCTCATTCAACCGGTTGGTCTCGAGGCATTTTTACCGCATCCAGACCCGGTTGTTCGCTTCAGATGACGTGGTATTCCTCAACATTGGTTACGAGGAAGATCCGCCGATGGCACTGCCGCTCGCAGAGTGCGACGAGCCCAACCGGTTCTACATCCAGCTCTATCATCGGATGGTGACCCAGGCCGATATTACGGAAAAGCAAGTGCTGGAGGTCGGTTGCGGCCACGGCGGCGGAGCCTCTTACCTCACGCGAACCCTGCATCCGGCCTCCTACACCGGGCTGGACCTGAACCGGGCCGCCATCACTTTTTGCCGGAAGAGGCACAACGTGCCTGGTCTGGACTTCGTGCACGGTAACGCAGAGAAGTTACCCTTCCCCGACCAATCTTTTGATGCGGTAATCAATCTCGAGTCCTCGGCTGCCTACCCTCACTTTTCCCGTTTCCTCGCCGAAGTGGCCCGCGTGCTGCGCCCGGGAGGCCATTTCCTCTACGCGGATCTTCGCCCCCGCGACGGCATAGCCGAGTGGGAGGCGGCGCTGGCCAACACCCCGATGCGGAGGCTCTCGCAGGAGGTCATCAACGCGCAGGTGCTACGGGGACTAGATAAGAACAGGCGCCGCACACTGGACCTGGTCAACCGCTTGCCGTCCGGCCTGCGGCGCATCGGCCGCGAGTACTCCGGCACGGAGGGCACGGCGTTCTACCGTGCGATCCAACGCGAAAAGTATCTGTACCGGATGTATTGCTTGACGAAAGATTCAGACGGCGTTCCGTGCCCGGGGAGTGACGTCCAACGGAGTGGTGTGCGCGGTGTGGAATCGGAGGGCGTGCCCTAGCGCGACAGAAACCGGTCATCTCGCTGACGGCGAGAGGATACTTCGCCGTTCCCAGTCTGTTTGGGCGCGGTCAGAAGTTCCGCGTTCTCCGGTCGGACCTCGAGCACGCACTCCTTTCCCTTCTCGCCGGACGTGACGAAGCGACGCACCAGCGGGAGAAGTCGAATGTGGGCGAGCGCATTTAAGAACCCTCGTCGGCTCAGGATGTACTTCCGGTAGTCGCGGACTAGATACCATCGACATATCCGAGAGTCGGTACGCACTATCGCGCCGCCGTGGATCCTCAGGATTCCCGACTCGTTCGGCTCGCTCTCAACGCCGAACAAGATCGTGACCCGTGGGTTGGCCTTGACGTTCAGAGCTGCCAGTGTTCGGTCCGTCGTGCCGAGGTAAATTTTCCCGTTCCCACATACGAAGTAGAGCGGGTTCACGTGAGGTCGTCCGGAGCGAGAGACCGTCGCAACGCGCGCCACCATCGCGTGACGGAGGATGCCGACTATCGCCGGATCGTCAGGATTCATCATCCACTTCCCTCAAGCGCGCGTAGTCCCAAGCAACGCTTCGCGTCGGCTGGACTTCGAAGCAGAAGAAGTCGTCCGTCAGGCCCTGCACCACACCCGGCGGGCGGACATGTCCGCGCAGGTAAATCGCCCGCAGGTCAAAGAACTGGACACCATCATCGATGAGCAGCACCACTTCCTGTTGGGCAGTGGGACGATTCGCGGCGCCCGAGGGCATGCAGACCAAGTAGCGATCTTCCTCGCAGAGAACGGTGACTGGTTCAACTCGTGGGCCCTCTTCGCCGGCGAAAGCCACGCACGCGCGCGGCACGCGCTCCAAGAGATCGTGGACCTCCGTGAGATCGACGTTCAGCGTAATTCGCCTCACCTAGACACCTTCAAAGGTCATCCTCGTTGCGACCGAGTGCTCGCTGCATCATCATCATCATCTCCTTCGATGACGGCCGACGATTTCTCACCGATAGCTATCTCCGAAAGGAATCCTCGCTGGCCTGAGGCGCGACCAGCGCGGTAGTGCGCCACTGCAATCCCGGCCGTCCTCGGCTCGGACTACTTAAGCGGGAATGCAGTGGCCCACTACTGCGCCTCCTCATCTCACCGCGAGTGACGATCAATCGGCCACAACGCCAAGGGAAGAGGCGCGAAGTGTCCGAATTAGCTGAGTCTGAGCGTGTCCTCCGCGAGGTGGGGCGTCCCGACGATTCCATGACGCCGGTACTGCAGCTCAAGGACGTCGGCAAGACGTACCGCAGGGGCGACGAGCAGGTGCATGTGCTTGTCGACTTCGACTTCACTTTGAACGCAGGCGAATTCGTGGTCGTGACCGGACCATCGGGAGCGGGCAAATCGACCCTCCTGCATGTTGCGGGTGGTCTGGACGCACCGGACAACGGCACGGTCGCCGTCGCCGGCCAGGACATCTGGGCGCAGAGCACCGGCAGGCGCGCCGCGTTCCGACGGCGCAACCTCGGATTCGTCTTCCAGTTCTTCAACTTGGTGCCGATGCTGACCGCGGTGGAGAACGTGTCGCTGCCACTAGTGCTGGACGGTGTGCCGAGCCGATCAGCAGACGCCCGCGCCGAGGCGCTACTGCAACGGGTCGGGCTAGGCGACCGCGCGCGGCACCGGCCGGCCGAACTCTCGGGCGGACAAATGCAAAGGGTGGCGGTGGCGCGCGCGCTGGTGGCCCGGCCATCCATCATTCTCGCCGACGAGCCAACCGGAAACCTGGACAGCCATTCTTCGACCGAGGTCTTGGATCTCCTGCGCTCGCTGTCGGACGAAGAAGGCGCGGCGGTCGTCCTGGTGACACACGACCAGGCGGCGGCCCGCTACGGCACCCGCGAGCTGCATCTGGTCGACGGGCACGCATACGGCGCCGATACCGCCGCGCCCGTCGCGGAGCGATGATGAAATCGCTGCGCCCCGGATGGACGTCATTCCGGCGCATCCACCTCGCCGCATTGATCGCCGACTGGCGGCGGACGCTGCTCAGCGCCATCGGCGTCGCGCTCGGAGTCACGGTGGTCCTCGGAGTCCTGATACTCAAATCCGAGCTCGCGCGCCCGTTCGACTCATTCGGCCCGTCGCTCACCCATGCCGCCGGCAGAGGGGTGGTCGAGGTGACCCCGAACGTCAGCGGCCGGTTGCCGATCGCGACAGTCAACCGGCTGCGCGCCGAGGTGGCAGGGGCGGAGGCGGTCATCCCGGTCGTTGCCGGCTTGGCGCCGGTGGACATTGCGGGCGGCGGTAGCCAGGGGTTCTTTCTGCTCGGCGGGTCGTGCCAGATCGAGCTGCTGGTCGGCTCGTTCAACTGCGAGCAGCGCGCCCGCGACGTCAAACCCGCAGACGGTCCCGGTGTGCCGCTGGAGGTGCCCACGGCGATTGCCCAGCGGCATGGCCTACAGCTCGGCGAGGAGCTGCGCATCCCCGGCCTGCCGCCAGGATCGGCGCATTTGGGTTGGACGTTCCCGGAGTTCGACCGCGTCGAGGGCATCAACGGCGGCTACGTGTTGCTGGCCCCATCCATCGATATCGCCGCGAGCATGCTCGGCTCACCCGGCTACGCAACCGCGGCGTTCGTGCTGCCGCGACGAGGTGCTGACATCACAGCCGATATCGACCGCGTCACCGCCGGCATTGCCACGGCGGGCGCGCCACGGCCCCATCAACCCGCCATGTTCGAGAACGCCACCCAGAGTTTCAACCTGACTGTTCTGGCCGGCATCCTGATCGGGTTCCTCGTCGCCGTCAACACCATCCTGTTGGCCATCGAGGACCGGCGAGCGGTGATGGGGACCATCGGCGCGATCGGCGCACGGCCGGTCGGCTTGTTCGGTGGCATGCTCGGCGAGGGCGCCGTGGTGGGTGTTCTCGGAGGACTGTTGGGGGTGCCGACGGGTTTCCTGCTCGGAACGTATCTGGTGGACCGGTTCGGGCACTCGATGCTGGAGGGCTCGGGCGGCACGATCGCAGCGCACTTCACCCCGAGTCTGATTGTGATCGGAGCGGCCGCGGGGATCGTCTGCGGAGTTCTCGCGATGACCGGGCCGGCCGTCCGGTTGGTGCGCGAGGGACCGTTAGCGTCGATGGCCAGCGTCGGTGGGATACAGCGCGCCAGGACAATCCCGATGTGGCCGTTGTTCGCCGGAGCGGGCGCGCTGGTGGCCTCCGTCGTCGTGCTGAAGATCTTCGAGCGCGGGTCACTGCCGCTGAACGTGGGCATCTACGGCATGACAGTGGGGTTATGCGGCGTTGTGTTGGTGACGGCGTGGCTGGCCCCGCGCGGCGCGGGGCTGGCGATCAGGCTGCTGACGATCGCGCATCCGGCCGTCGGGCGTTTGCTGGGAGCCGACGTGCGGCGCTATTCCGTGTTGTTCGCACTCTCCGCCGCGCTACTGGCGCAGGGCGCCAGCTCGGCCATCAGCTCACACGGCATGCAGCTGCTCAGCACCAGGCAGATCGCGGACGAGCAGGCCGACCACCTGCCCGGCTCCTTGTTGATCGCCGCGCAGTCGGTGCTCGACCAGCGGGATAGCCAGATCGCCGATACCACATTCGACCTGGTGACCCGAGCCGCCGACGGGCGCAGCGTGACGTCGCGCTGGCGATCGACGATCGGGTCGGGGACGCTGTCGCGGTTGGTCGTCGGCGTCACGCCGGGAGACTGGTACAGCACGGCGCTGTATCAGCCGACCGATTCCCGTGACAAGTTCTGGCCGGGCCTGCGGGATGGCGAGGTCGGCCTGAGCGAGATTGCGGCCGGCCGGCTCGGCGTCGCGCAGGGCGGCACCGTCGAACTGCCGACCGTTGCAGGGCCGAAGCGATACCGGGTCGCTGGAGTCTTTCATCCACGGATGGTGAACGACGCCGCCGTGGGCGACATGGTGCTGGTCTCAGACAGATTGGCGCGTGCGGATTGGGCCGCCGTGCGCGACCAGATCGCGGTGGCCTACCCGTCCGCCGCCGTCGCGACCGCCCACCGCAGCGATTTCGTCAACCTCGGCGCCGGATTGCGGGTGTACGACAACCAGCAGTGGCGCTCGGAGGCCGCCAACGGGATCACCCGATTCCTAAGGCCGTTCACGATCTCGGGCTACGTCGTGATGGCAGCCGCCGGCTTGAGCCTGCTGAACGTGTTCGTGCTCGGACTTGTACAGCGCAAGCGTGAGCGGGCCGCATTGCGGGCGATCGGGATGACCTCGGGGCAGGAACAGGCGGTGATCATCGCTAACGCGGGCCTGCTCGGCGTGCTGGTCGGGGGCGTTGCGGTGCTTGGGGGCGTGGGCCTCACGTATCTCTGGTCGCTGGGCTCACCGGTGTTCTACGGCATCAAAATCGAATGGGGTGTATCGCCTGTGCCGCTCGGAACCGGTGTGGCGGCCGTCTTCGTGCTCGTCCTCATCGCCGCCATGTACCCGCTGCTACATGCGCGGCGGCTAGAGGCGGTCGAGGTGCTGCGAACCAGTTGACAGTTGGCCGTGGACCTCATGGTGCAGTCGCGGAATGTCGTCGTTCGCGTGCCGGAAGCGGTGTAGGTGTTCCCGAATCGCGGGGCTCGACATGGCCTCGAAGTCGTTACGCGGCAATGTCATTTGAAAGAGCAGTCCGCCATCGGACCCTTCCACCAGGACGCCGACTCCGGCAAAGGGAATGTTCATCACCGGCGCGCAGAAGACCGTGAAGGCGCCTTCGAACTGGATCCGATAAACGCCGAATCCGGTCCAGTTCGTGATAAGCGGGTTCCACTGGACCGGATTGAAGCTGGCCGCTACACAGCGGGCGCCCCGCCATGTACCGGCTGCGTCCAGAAACTTCTGGTTGATGCGCATGTCGCAGTGCTCGCCGGCAAAGGTATCCACGTGATGGCGGATGCGTTCGGCAATCGAACGTGCACCCTCTCCGCGTCGTAGGTCGACGTTTAACGCTGTGACGATATTTCCGACCAGCATCGGATCCAGGCCACACTGATTCCGCACATTCACGGCGATCGCGAGCGTGCGACGATCCACGGCGGGATCCGCGCTCATGAGCGCCTCGGAAACATGCGCGCACACAACGTCGTTCGCAGACAATCGCATCCGGCTTCCGTAATACTCGCGCATGCGGGCGATTTCGTCTTCCCCGTAATACAGACTCAGAGTCCGCTGCTTTCGCGCATCCCTTGCCATGTAGAGCGCGCTTCGTGCAATCTCTGCGAGCGAAAGGCAACGTACCCCGGGCTCCCGAGCGCCATCGGCAGGGAGATGTGCGTCGAGGTAGGCAGCGCGGTCTTCCACGATCAACGGGTCAGCCAGTGGCTTGTCGGCCGCGGCGGCGGCCCACGCATTCATGAAATGCATAGCCGTTTGCATGTCACCGATCGCGTGATGCCATGAGAAACCGATGGCGGTCGCGTTGTCCGCAAGATGCGTGACACGTACCTTGCACAGCGGGCCGAATCCCCAACGCGCCGTGGCGCCGTTCACGGGATCGATGAGCCAGCCTCCGCGGTCCTCCTGCACCGAATGGATCGCCTCACGGATTGTGCTTCCTGACGACACAGATGTGAAGGGCACACCCTGTCCCTTGCATCGGATTCGCATCTTGCCGCGGGCCAAGGCGATTCGCCCGGCGAACATCGGAAGGCTGGTGAGAGCGTGTGCGAATGCGCCGGCGAGCGCCTCCCTATCGAGACGTCGCTCAAAGAAGAAGACCAGGTGCACCGCCACGTTCGAGAGGGCGACGTCACCGACGTTGCAACGGATTTCGAACCGGTGTGGGTGCGACGGGCTGATCAGCTGGGTTGACATAGTGTGGCTACTTTCGGCGGCTGACGACTACGCGGCCGCCGAGTCTTGGGGCATAGGCGACTCCCCGGAAATGCGACTTCTCGTCGGCGGCGGCATCGGTGTGGATCCGGAAACTCTGCAGTACCGTCCGCAGCACGACGTCCATTTCGGCGATCGCGAAATCAGACCCGATGCAGCGGCGTGCTCCGCTTCCGAACGCCAGCCATGCGGGTGCCGGATGATTGGTGTCCAGAAAGCGGGTCGGGTCGAAACGCTCGGGATGAGGAAAGACTTCCGGATTCTCGTGCAGATCGGCAAGACTCACAAACACGTTGCGACTGTGCGGGATTCGCCACGCGCCCAGATCGAAGTGCGGTGCATTGACCCGTCTGCCGGGATAATCGATGATGGTGCGAATCCGCAGCAACTCCAATATCGTCGCGCGACGGAAGTCGCTTCCTCCCGCATCAACCTCTCCGGCCAGTTCGGCCAGCACGTCTGGGTGGCGCCGCAACCGTTCAAACGCCCAGGTAAGTGCGGATGCTGTGGTTTCGTGACCGGCGCCGATGAGGGTCACAAGTTCGTCGCAGATTTCCGCCCGCGACATCCCGCTTCCATCGGCATGCCTGCTGCGCAGCAACAGTGCCAGGATGTCGGTCCGCTCGCCGAGTGCCGGATCGGCCTCGGCCCTGTCGATCAGCGTCAATACGATGCGGTCGAAGTCCTCCCGGATCTTGTCCAGCTTGTTCCACGGGCTGTAGCGACGAGTCCGGAATTTCGGCGCCGGCATCAACTTCGCCAGGACCGATCCGCGTTTTGTGAAACGTGTGACGATCTCACGCAGTTCCTCTAGCTCGCCGCCGTCAGCGCCGAAGATGGTCCGCAAGATCACGTTCAAGGTGATCCTGTGCATCGGTTCGAGAATCCGGAACTCTTTATTTTCAGGCCAATTTGCGCTTTCACGCAGTGTCTCGTCGGCAATAATCGCCTCGTGATTCTTCAGACTCCGACCGTGGAGAGCCGGTGCGAGGAGCCGGCGCCGATCGTGATGACGACTGCCCTCAAGGGCAAATATCGACCCGGGGCCAAAAAAGCTGCTCAGATTCAGTTGATAATTGGTCAGTCGTTCCGCGTCCGCGGTGCACACCGACTTCACCAGAGCCGGGTCGGAAATGGCGACGCATTGGCCAAAGAATGGGACGTTGAACTCGAAGATGCGTCCATGTCGCTTGATCCAATACCGCATCGCTCCGCGGCGAAATAGGGTTAATCCAACGCCCTGAACGAGCTTGGGTAAGCGAACCCGCGGCGGGTTCAACCTGGTCGGCGTCGATGTTTCGTACGCGTCGGCCATGGCTGGACAGGTCATGCGGTCCCCTAAACTCCGATGTTTCTTGGAATCTCGTGCTCGGCGAGTGCTCGTATACCGAGCCAGGTGTCAAGGGAATCGTCGCTGGCGTGCCGTAGAAGGACGGCAGTACCGCACCACTGCAATCTCGCCCGGTCTGGGCGGGGGATTTCTCAGATGCGATCGATCATCGCGTTCGCCCAGTCGATGTGTCCTTCGAAGCCAAGCGATTCCGCCATCGCGCGATAGCGATTCACCAAGTCGCGGTGGGCAACGTCGTCGCCGCGGGCCCGGGCCAGCAGCGCGCGTAGCCGCAGCAGCGTGATCTCGATAATCGCCGAGCCGTGGTCCGGCAGGTTTGCCAGCCAGTCGGTCGCCTCTTGGGCTTCCGCCAAATCGCCCTCGGCGCCACGCTCCAGTAGCGCCTCCACCAGAATGCGGGTGCCGAAAACGTCATACCCGACCTGTCCCGCCTGGTGCAGCACGTCGAGGGCATTGCGCATCACCGGAATGGCAGCGTCACTTTCGCCGCGCCTGGCCCTCTCCTGTGCGGCCAACAACTCGGTGAGCGGCACCAGGTTCGGCATACGCTCTGGCTGCCACGCGCGGGCCTGCATCGTCAGCTCCAGCCCGCGGTGACGGTCGGTCGCTTCGTCCCGATACAGCAGCGCGACACCCAGCGTGTACTCGGCGAAGATGAGTGCGATATCGCTGCTGGCCCTTCGGGCGGTCTGCACCGCCTCCTCGAGTGCGCGCATCGCGGAGTCATCGGCCCGAAGCACGCCGTACGGTATTGCCCCGTAGGTCCAGGTGACGACAACGCCGAGGGTTGCCGGGTCGCTGTTTCGGGCCATCGCGACGGCGTCGTGGAGGTCCTGCCGCCACCCGGGACGGCCCAGCCACCACCGAGCGACGCAGCGAAATGCCAACCCGATCGCCAGCGGTGATCCCACGCCGAAGCCGGCGCCCTTGGCGGGGTCTCCGGCGGCCAGGTCGACGACAGTCTGTGACCACCGCAGGATCTCGCCGAACTCGCCGCTCTCGAACCAGTTGGAGAACGCTACGAACGCCAACCCTACGGTCAAGTTGGGATCGCCGATCGACTCGAGCAGCGCCATCTGTTCGGATGCCAGCCGCGACCCCTCGCGCGCGCGCCCGGCGAACATGAGCTCGGTGGCGGGCCCGCTCATGGCGATGGCCAGCGAGACCTTGTCCCCGGCCGCGCTGCACAACTCTCGGAGCTCCGTGAATCGGCCCCGGCTTTCGTGGATTGCTCGGGCTTGCCAGTCGGTCGCGCACAGCATGGTGCGGGGGGCGATGCGCATCGATAATTGGCCGGGGTCGTCGCCCGGTAGTGCGTCGGCGATTTGCCGTGCCCGCTCCCAGCTGACCCGGGCGGCGCCGATATCGCGGTCGGCTGACCGTGCGGCGGAGCGCATGTGCCAGCCATACGCCGCGTGCAGCTCGCCCGCGGCCTGCAGATGTTCAGCGATCAGTGCCGCGTTGTCCTCCACCGACTCCGGCTCAGACTCTTCGATCGCTGCTGCCAGGCGCCGGTGCCATTCGGCCCGATCGGATTTCAGCTGCGATTCGTAGGCCACCGCGCGGATCAGCGCGTGTCGGAAGGCGTACTCGGCGCTCGGGGTGAACCGCACCTGATCGATCAGCTCAGCACTGAGCAGCTCATCGAACACCGCATCTATCCCCAGCGCGGCGAGCAAATCCGTCCCGAAGCGTGCTCCGACCACCGCCGCCGCGTTCAACGTCCGCTTGGCCGGGGCCTGCAGCCGGTCGATGCGCGCCTCGATGGCTGCCTGCACCGTGGCCGGCACGCTCACCTCGGCGACATCCGTGCGACAGACGTAGTCGCCGCGCTCACCGGCCAGCACCCCGCGCTGCACTAACTCGCGCACCATCTCTTCGGCGAAAAACGGGTTGCCGGCGGCCCGCTCGGCGATGATCGCCGCCAGCTCGCCGACCGAGGGATCCGACCCCAGCAGCTCAACCAGGAGCGCCACAGTGTCCGAATCAGCCAGTGGGGCAAGCGCTATCGCCTGCGCGCCGGCCACCCGAGTCAGATCTCCTTTGTATTCGGGGCGAGACGTGATCAGCACCATCGACGGAGTGCGCGGAATGACTGTGAGGAACTCGGCCAGCATCGACTCACTCACCGCATCGATCCAGTGCGCATCCTCGATTACGTAGAGCGCCGGTTCGGTGCGCGCCAGTGACGCGGCGTTGATCATCGCGGTCAACCGGCGTCGCCGCGCGTCCGGGTCGATCTGGGGCAGCGGCACATCGGGGTCGGCGATGCCGAGCAGATCATCAAACAGCAGCAGATCCTGCGGGTCGGCATCGGGCACACGAGCTCGCACCCGCATCCTGGCGGCTTCGCGGTTGAGGTCCGCCACGCCGGTGCCCGCGCGCAGCAGCTGGGCCACGACGTGGAAGGGAATGTCGCCGGCATGTGACTCGCAGAAGGCCCAAAAGACGTCGACCCCGCGACTGGCCGCCAGCGCCGCGGCCTCCCGGGCCGCCCGGCTTTTGCCGATGCCCGGCGGTCCCACCACGTTCACCACACCACCGCGGCCACCGAACGCGCGCTCCACCATGGCATCGAGCGCCGCGATCTCCCAGCCCCGACCGACCAGGCCGACCTCGGCGCGACCGGACTGACCATCGCGCGGGCCGATCGCCACCAACCGGCGTACCGACACCGGTTCGTCGGCCCCCTTGATGCGCACCCACTCCGGTTCACCCAGTGTCACGGTGTGCTCGACCAGCCGCGCGGTCGACTCCGACAGCATCACCCCGCCGGGGGGCGCCACCGACTCCATCCGCTGGGCAAACCCGACCGATTCGCCGGTCGCGGCGTAGCCCAGCGATCCCGAACCGATCTCACCGGCAATCACCCGACCCGAATTCAGGCCCACCCGCACGCGAAGGTCGACACCGTCGCGGCGCTGTACTTCGGCCGCCAACCGGTTCGCCTCGTCCTGGATGGCCAATGCAGCCAGGCAGCCCCGAAAAGCATGATCCTCCAACGCGATCGGGGCACCGAAGATTCCCATCACCCCATCTCCGGTGGACTCCACCGTCCCGCCGCCGTAGCGCTGAACCACCGTCGCCGAGCGCTCCACCAACTCGGTCATGACCTCGCGATACCGCTCCATCTCCAGCGCGGCAGCGAGGTCCATTGAGCGCACCACATCGGCGAAGAGCACCGTCACCTGCTTGTACTGCGCCGTATCGCTCGAAGCCGTAGTCGGGGCACCGCATTCGTCGCAGAACTTGGCCTTTTCGCGCAAGCCGGTGCCGCACGACCCACACGTCATACCCATCGTCATCGGCACTAGTCCTCGCCTGCGATCATGGCCGCAGCCCACGCGATGTGTCCTTGGAAGCCAAGCGATTTGGCCATCGCGCGGTAGCAGCTCACCAACTCGCGGTACGCGACGTCGTCGCCACGGGCACGGGCCAGCAGCGCGCGCAGCCGCAGCAGCCAGATGTCGCGGATAGCCAACTCGTGATCGGCTGGCGCGGTGGCCAATTGCTCGATCGTGGCCTCGGCTGCGGCGACGTCCGCGTCGGTCCCACACTCCAGCAGGGTTTCCACCAGAACGCCGGTGGCAGGAATGGCGTAGCCCCACGCCAGCAGCTGTCCCTCGTGAACCCGATGATCGACGGCGGCGAGCATGACCGATATCGCCTCATCGCGATCTCCGCGCCGAGCCCTCTCATGTGCCAAGGACGCATTGACGAACGGTAACTCGGACAGAAACTGTCCCCGGCTCAGAAATGCTTCGCTTGTCTCGGCCAGCAGCTTCTGTCCGCTGGAGCGCTCCGCACCCGTGGAGCGGTGCACCAGCGCGATGCCCAGAGTCGCCCGCGCCAAAACCAACGCCAGATCGTCAGCTGATCGCTCGGCAATCCGTACCGCATCTTCGATCTCGCGCATCGCCGGATCATCGGCCGCAAGCACGCCAAATGCTATTCCCGGGAAGTAGACATATGTGATCGCGGTGGCGTAAGACAACGGGTCGGCGCTTCGGGCCATGGCCAAGCCGTGGCGCAGGTCATCGGGCCATCCGGGACGACCCAGGAAGTACCCGGCGATAGCCCGTGATGTCAAGGCGAGCGCCAACGGTGACCCGACGATGAAGTTCCCTTTCGACGGATCGTCGTCAGCCATGTCGATGGCCCGCTGGGAGCACCGCAATGCGCCTGACCACTCGCCGGCTTGACCCTCCGCATAGATCACCGGGAAAGACAACCCCACCGTTAACGTTGGATCGCCGATCGACTCGATCAGGGCCCAGGCTTCCGCTGCCAGCCGCGACGCCTCACGGATCCGGCCCCGCAACGCGTGATCAAACACCAGTCCCGCCATGCCGGTGGCCAGCGACGCCTGATCCCCAGCGGCCGCGCACAACTCCCGCAATTCCTCAAAGCGATCGCCGGCCACGCTGACTTGAACTCGCCAGGCGATGCCGCACAGCATGGTGCGGGGTGCGATGCGCATTGCTGTCCGGTCGGGGTCGTCGTCGGGCACGGCGTCGGCGATGCGGCGTGCGCGCTCCCAACCTCGTTGCGCCGCGGCGATGTCTCGGTGGGTCGCCCATGTCGCGGCGCGAACATGCCACATGTACGCGGTGTGCAGGTCGCCGGCGGCCTCGACGTGTTCGGCAATCAGGGCCGCATTCTCATCAGCCGCGGCCTCATCACCTGCTTCGATTGCGGCTGCGACGAGCCGGTGCCACTGGGCGCGGTCGGATTTGAGTTGTGATTCGTAGGCCACTGCACGGATCAGTGGATGGCAGAAGGCGTATTCGGGGTGCGGGATGAAGCCCACCTGATCGATCAGCTCCGCGCTCAATAACTCATCGATTGCCCCTTCGCCGCCCAGGGCGATCAGCAGCTCTTTGTCGAAGCGGGCACCGATCACCGACGCCGCGCTCAACGTCCGCTTGGCCGGGGTGCT
>NZ_DATNJW010000264.1:0-3583 GCF_035603715.1 Mycobacterium sp.
AACGACCCGGTGGTGATGGTCGCGGCCTACGAGCAACTCGCCGCACAGTGCGACTATCCACTGCACCTCGGCGTCACCGAGGCCGGTCCGGCCTTCCAGGGCACCATCAAGTCCGCGGTCGCGTTCGGTGCCTTGCTATCCCGGGGGATTGGCGACACCATCCGGGTGTCGCTGTCGGCGCCACCGGTCGAGGAAGTCAAGGTCGGCACTCAGATTCTCGAGTCGTTGAACCTGCGGCCGCGCGGGCTGGAGATCGTGTCCTGCCCGTCGTGCGGTCGTGCGCAGGTTGACGTCTACAGCCTGGCCAACGAAGTCACTGCCGGTCTGGATGGACTCGATGTGCCGCTGCGGGTGGCCGTCATGGGTTGCGTGGTCAACGGGCCGGGGGAGGCGCGCGAGGCCGACCTCGGCGTCGCCTCGGGTAACGGCAAGGGCCAGATCTTCGTCCGCGGTGAAGTGATCAAGACCGTGCCGGAAGCGCAGATCGTCGAGACGCTGATCGAAGAGGCAATGCGATTGGCTGCCGAGATGGACACAGGACCAACCGCAAGCGGTTCGCCGGTTGTGACCGTAAGCTGACAGTGGTCTAATCGGGCCG
The DNA here is from genome assembly GCF_035603715.1 of Mycobacterium sp. Classification (GTDB taxonomy): domain Bacteria; phylum Actinomycetota; class Actinomycetes; order Mycobacteriales; family Mycobacteriaceae; genus Mycobacterium. Next base: position 599 of record NZ_DATNJW010000264.1, read on the forward strand.
AGTATCCGTCTCAGAAAGAGTCAGTATGTCGGCTCCGCCCATTCGCCGCATGGTCAGCGAGCGACGGGTGTCGGTAGTGCGCGACGGAGCGTCGGTCCGCCGCGTTTTCGACGACGACCCGGTCGGCTCGTGCATGGTCGCCGCGCGAGTTGCCGATCATGGCTTGGACCCCAACTCGATTGGTGGAGAGTTGTGGACGCGCCGCGGGCCCGAGGAGTCGTTGTGCTACGCCGGCGCCAACCTGATTCCGCTGCGCGGTCGACTCGACGACATGTACGCGTTCGCCGATGCGGCGCTGACCGCCGCGCGGCGATGCTCGTCACTCGTCGGCCGCGCCGAGTTGGTGATGCCGATGTGGCAGCGGCTCGAGCCGGCCTGGGGCCCGGCGCGCGATGTGCGTGAGCGTCAGCCGTTGATGTCGCTGACCTCGATGCCGACCTGCGCGATCGACCCGGGTGTGCGCCAGGTCAAACCCGACGAACTCGACACCTATCTGGTGGCGGCCGTCGACATGTTCATCGGCGAGGTGGGTGTCGACCCACGACTCGGTGACGGCGGCCGCGGCTACCGGCGGCGGGTCGCCAGTTTGATCGCCGCCGGACGGGCGTGGGCCCGCTTCGAGAACGGTGAGGTGGTCTTCAAGGCTGAGGTCGGATCGCAGTCGCCGACGGTCAGCCAGATCCAGGGGGTTTGGGTGCATCCGGAGTGGCGTGGCCGAGGCCTGGGGACGGCGGGGACCGCAACCCTGGCCGCGGTGGTCGTCGGCACCGGACGCATTGCCAGCCTGTACGTCAACGATTTCAACACGGTCGCGAAGGCTACCTACGACCGAATCGGCTTCGTCGAGGTCGGGACTTTCGCCACCGTCCTGCTGGACTGATCCGGACTGCTACGCCGAGATCGACGTAGGCGCGGTCTCTACTCGCGCTTTTTCGCGCTGCCGTCGATGTCGACGCAAATATGCCGGTGGCCATTCGCGTAACAATTCGGTGTCGGTGTGTCGCCGTCCGTCCAGCGTTCACAGCTCTAACATCAGCCACAATGGCAACAAAAATCACAGTGGCATCAGCTGCCACAGTCGGCGCCGTGGTTCTGCTCACCACATCTGCCGTCTCAGCGTGCACTCCGCGGCCCGAAGGGCCGGCGCCGGCGGCCGATCGGTTCTTCGCCGCGTTAGCCACCGGTGACACCGCGGCGGCGGCCGATCTCAGCGACAATCCCAGCGATGCGCGCGAAGCGCTCAACGCGGCGTGGGCCGGCCTGCAGGCCACCCACTTGGACACCCAGGTTCTCGGCTCGAAGTACACCGACGACACCGGCTCGGTGAGCTACCGCTACACCTGGCATCTGCCGAAGAACCGAATCTGGACCTACGACGGCAAGCTGAAAATGGCTCGCTACGAAGGTCGTTGGCAGATCCGCTGGAACAGCACCGACCTACACCCTCGCCTCGGCGAGCACCAGACGCTGGCGCTGCGCGCCGACGCCCCGAAGCGTGCGTCGGTGAACGAAGTCGGCGGCACCGACGTGCTGGCGCCCGGCTACCTGTATCACTACACGCTGGACGCTTCCAAGGCCGGCGCCTTCCTGATCAGCACCGCGCGGTCGGTGATCGACGTGCTGCATCCGCTTGACGACACTCTCAACGATCCGCAACGGCTGGCCGAGCAGGCCAGCGGCACCGGCAAACCGGTGGATCTGATCACGCTGCGGGTCGACGACAACAACAGGATCGCCCCGGCGCTGGGCAGTCTGCCCGGCGTGGTGATCACCCCGCAAGCCGAGTTGCTGCCGACGGACTATCACTTCGCCCCAGCCTTGATCAATCAGGTGAAGAAGGCGGTGATCGACCAACTCGACGGCCAGGCGGGTTGGCGGGTGGTCAGCATCAACCAGAACAACGTCGATCTGGCGGTCCTGCACGAGGTCGAGCCGGCGCCGGCGCCCTCGGTGTCGATCAGCCTGGATCGCGCCGTCCAGAACGCTGCCCAGCACGCAGTGGACAACCAGGGTCGCCAGGCGATGATCGTCGTGATCAAACCGTCGACGGGCGAGATCCTCGCCGTCGCACAGAATTCCGCGGCCGACGCGCTGGGCCCGCTTGCCACCACCGGCCTCTACCCGCCGGGGTCGACGTTCAAGATGGTCACCGCGGGTGCGGCCCTCGAGCGTGACATGGCAAGCCCCAATACACTTTTGGCCTGCCCCGGGCATCTCGACATCGGACAGCGCGTGGTCCCCAACTACGGCGGATTCGACTTGGGCACGGTGCCCATGTCGCGGGCGTTCGCCAGTTCGTGCAACACCACTTTCGCCGAACTGGCCAGCCAGATGCCCCCGCGCGGATTGACGCAGGCCGCCAACCAGTACGGCATGGGGCTGGACTACCAGGTCGACGGCCTCAGTACGGTCACCGGATCAGTGCCTCCGACAGTCGATTTGGCCGAACGCACCGAGGATGGCTTCGGCCAGGGCAAGGTGTTGGCCTCCCCGTTCGGGATGGCGATGGTCGCGGCGACCGTGGCCGCCGGAAAGACGCCGGTGCCCAAGCTGATTGAGGGACGGTCGACCGCGATCACCGGCGATACCACACCGATCAGCGAGAAAATGATCGAAGGTCTGCGCCCGATGATGCGCTTGGTGGTCACCAACGGCACCGGTAAAGAGATCGCCGGCTGCGGCGAGGTGTACGGAAAGACTGGTGAGGCCGAGTTTCCGGGCGGTTCGCATTCCTGGTTCGCGGGTTACCGCGGCGATCTGGCCTTCGCGTCGCTGATCGTCGGGGGAGGCAGCTCCGAGTACGCGGTGCGGATGACCAAGTTCATGTTCGAATCGATGCCCGCGGACTACCTGGCCTGAAAGCCGTTCGGCGGCAGTGTTTTAGATGCAAAATGCCTGTCGCCCGGCCGCGAGGGGCGACCGGGCGACAGGTTTTATTCGCCGAGCTAGCGGATTCCGGGGGCTCCGGGATTCATCGCTGCCGGC
>NZ_DATNJW010000265.1:0-2118 GCF_035603715.1 Mycobacterium sp.
ACCTTCGCGGCACACACCGCCGCGACGTCCGCACCGGTGAGGTCGGCGTGGACGGATGCCGCGGCGATTCCCGCGGTGTGGATCAGCATCGATGCGCCGGTGCCGCCGTATTCGGCGGCGACGGCCGATACCGCCACGCGATCGGTGACATCGCACTGCGGGGCGAACACCTGCACGTCATGCTGCCCGGCCAGCCGGCTCAGCGCCTCAGGTTCTATACCGTTGCGGCTCAACAGGACAACGCTGCGCGCACCGTGTTCGATGCAGTACTGCGCGTAACGCAGCCCGATCGCTCCGCTGCCGCCCGTAATCACCACGTTGTCCAGCACGGCCCCGTCGAGAGGTCGCGTGGTGAGGGACTCGGGATGCTCGCGCAGGGTCCGGACGAAGCGTTGCGGCGCAGAGGTACCGTCAACGGCGTTGACACGCACAGCCATGACACCGGCGTCGGCGAGCAGCGCGTCGAGGACGGCTGCCGCGGTCTGTTCGTCGACCTCGCCGGCGGGCACGTCGAGATTTCCGAATGCCTGGTCGCCGAATTCGAAGCCAACGCTGCGGTGCATCGCGGCCAGCGCCGACTGTGCAGGCCGGGGATCCGCATCACCGGGCAGGACCCTTTCGCCACCGGCGGTGAGCAGCCACACGGCTCGGCATCGCGGGCCGATGATCGCGTCGTAATCCGGTAATCCCACATCGGTGCGGACGGCGATCTGTTCGACAGCGTCCACGGCGTCCGGCTGATTGAGTTCCGGTGCGATCACCGCGACGATTTCCGCCTCACTCGGCCGCACCGACTCACACCCGTGATGCCTCGCCGCGGCGGCGGTCAGCAGCTGCGCCAGCGGTGCGCCTGCGTCGCCGACGATCGCAATGCCGCAGCGCCTCCGGTGATCTGGAGTCGGCAACACCGTTGGCTGCCACTCTTCGACGGCGATGGTCAGCGCGGTAGTCGACGCCGGGACGCTGCCGGTTCCGGCTTGGGCAGCGGCCCACAAATGCACCGCCCGCATGGGGGCATTGGGGAATCCGCGCAGCGGTGGTTGGCGACCCGCGGGCAATGCATCGGCCCATGGGTAGCCGGGATCGGCGATGGCGACGGCGGCGATGTTCTCCGACAACACATCGCTGATCGGTTCGTCACGGTGGCCGGAGCCGACAATCACCGCCGCGTCGTCACCGACGAGTTCGACCAGCGGGTACAACAGCGAGGGATGAGCGGACACTTCGATGAAAGTGTCGGCCCCACATTTCTGGCCGGCTACCACTGCGCGGTCAAAGCGCACTGTGCCGCACAGACTTTCATACCAGTACTGAGCGAAATCAACGTCGCTACCGACTTCGGCGCCGATGGCCGAGCCGATGAAAGCCATCGGGCCCTCGCCGAAGGTCGACCTGGGTAGCAGCTCGTTCAGTTCGGCGCGCAGCGGCCGCAGCGCGCTGGTATGGCCTGGATAGTCCACGGTGAGCCGGTGCGCGAACACGCCCCGCTGTTGAGCCAAATCCGTTACGGCGATCACGGCGTCGTGATCCCCCGACACCACGGTGGCCGACGGTGCGTTGACCGCGGATACCTCTAGCCAGCCGGGTGTTTCGCCGATCAGCGCCTCCGCCTCGTCGACCCCGATTCCGAGCACAGCCATGCCATAGTGGCCGGTCAGCCGGTCGACGGCCGCTGCGCGCGCACCGACCAGTGCGACCGCATCGGATAACGAGATCTTGTCGGCCACATAGGCCGCCGCGATCTCGCCGAGGCTGTGTCCGATGGTGATATCGGGAAGCACTCCGCAGAATCGCCACTGCGACGCCAAGCTGACCGCGTGGACGAATTGCGCTCCCTGAATCTGGGTCCGTGACCAGTTCTGGTCGTCGTCACCCTGGAGGTAAGGCAATGGCGACGATAACCCGGCCGCGATGAACGCTTCCGCGCAGCGGTCGGCTTCGGCGCGGTATGCGGGCAGCCGGCGGTAGGCGTCGGCCCCCATCGACTGCCACTGGTTGCCCTGCCCTGGGAATACGAAAGCAGCAGATGGTGCAAAGCTTTTCGACGACCGGGCGACCAGTGGATGCTCTTCGTCGTGGGCCAGCGCGGACAGCCCGTCCACCAGCTCGCTGCGATTG
>NZ_DATNJW010000266.1:0-4958 GCF_035603715.1 Mycobacterium sp.
CGAAGCCACGAACAACCCGTGGGTGCTCAGCTACGCGCTTCTGTGCTACGGCATGGCTTACCAGAACGCAGATCCGCAGCGTGCGCTCGCGGCCCTGCGCCGGGCGCTGGAAGTCAGCCACGACAGCGGTAACCGCGCCAACGAGTCCCACCTGGCGCACCTTTTGGCCGGTTTGGAGGTCAGACACGGCGACCCGGCCGCCGCGCTGGATTACATCACGTTAGCGATCCGCAATTACCACGATGCCGGCAGCGTCGCCTTCATCCATACCCCCCTCGCCAGCCTCGCGACGCTTCTGCGGCGACTCGGACGCTTCGAGCCCGCAGCCACCATCGCCGCATTCGCAGCACTCAACCCAATCAGCGTGGCTTTGTACCCCGACCTCCATGATCTGATCGGTCACCTCCGCGAAGTTCTCGGCGGGGAGGCCTATGAAAAATGTGCGCGCAAGGGCCAGGCGATGACCATCACCGAAATCCTGAACTTCGCCTACGACCAAATTGACCAAGTGCGAGCAGAAGTGAACGCTGGCTCGAAATAGACGACATATGCGACCAGCACGGACTCGCTTCTGGAAAAAGCGATTTGGATGCCGGGGTGTCCAGAAGTCCGTCTCGGAAAGTCGTATCGCACTCATCGTGTCGCAACAATTTGATGACCTGCAACAGCTAGCTACCGTTGTTCGGTCCGCCCGAGTTCTGGCCGGAGACATCAGTGATCGGGAAGTTGGGCATCGGCGGCGGCGACGGCGTATTGGGCAGCGACGGAATCTCCGAGGCGGGGATGTCGTGCAGGTCATTAGCCGGGGGTCCGTTGTCGCGGCTGCCGTAAACGCTGCCCGGGGCGCGCTGCCCGAGCAGCTGGCTGACCGTGACGAAGTGGTAGTTGTTGGCCTTGAGCACCGGGATGAACTGCTCGACCAAGTCGACCGTGCTGGAGTAGGTGTCGTGCAGCAACACCACCGAACCGGGCTTGATCTGAGACATCAGCAGCAGCCGGCTGGCCGCGGTGTTGGAGTCGTTGATCCAGTCGTAAGGGATGACGTCCCAAAGGATTCCGGCTAAGCCGGCCTTGGCGGCCTGCTCGTTGACCGCCGCATCGGTCAACCCGCCCGGTGGCCGCCACAACTTCGGCGTCACACCGGTTGCCGCGGCGATCGCGTCGTTAGCGCGGGACAGCTGGCTGGGGACGTCTTCGGGCGGCAACGTCGTCATGTTGGGGTGTTCCCAGGTGTGGTTGCCCAGTTCCATGCCCGCGTCGACAACCCGCTTGGCGCCCGCCCGGTTGGCCGCCACCTTGTTACCGATCTCGAAGAACGTGGCCTTGGCCTTGTTCGCGGTCAGGATGCTCAGCAGCCGGTCGGTATACGGGGTGGGGCCGTCGTCGAACGTCAACGCGACGCACTTGACCTGTGCACAGTCCACGACGTCGTTGGCGTGTGCGAATCGGACGTGCCCGGTGAACGCACCGATCCCGACGATGGCGGCCGCCGCCGCCACGCCGGCGACGGTGCGCCAGTACCGCCAGGCTTGGTTGTCCGGTCGTTTCGACACGGCCGCAGCTTACCGGCGGCGAAGGCCCGCTCGATTACAGCGGTACGCCGCTGATCTCCTCGAGCATCTCGGTGACCAGCGCCGCGATCGGCGACCGCTCGCTGCGCAGCAACGTGATGTGCGCGAACAGCGGGTGGCCCTTGAGTTTCTCGACCACCGCGGCGACGCCATCGTGCCGGCCCACCCGCAGGTTGTCGCGCTGAGCGACATCGTGAGTCAGCACCACCCGCGATCCCGCGCCCAGCCGGGACAGCACGGTCAGCAGCACGTTTCGTTCCAGGGACTGCGCTTCGTCGACGATGACGAACGAGTCGTGGAGCGAGCGACCGCGGATATGGGTCAGCGGCAGCACCTCGAGCATGCCGCGGGAAAGCACCTCTTCGAGCACCGCGGGGCTGGCCAGACCTTCGAGGGTGTCGAAGACCGCCTGGGCCCACGGGCCCATCTTTTCGCTCTCGCTACCGGGTAGATAACCCAACTCTTGGCCGCCGACCGCGTAGAGCGGGCGGAACACGACTACCTTGCGCTGCGTGCGGCGCTCCAGCACGGCCTCCAGCCCGGCGCACAACGCCAACGCCGACTTGCCGGTGCCGGCCTTGCCGCCCAGCGACACGATGCCGACCGACTCGTCGAGCAGCAGATCCAAGGCCACCCGCTGTTCGGCGGATCGCCCGCGCAGTCCGAAAACCTCGCGGTCGCCGCGGACCAGCTGGACCCGCTTGTTCGCGTTGACCCGGCCGAGCGCATGGGAGCTGCCGGCCAGCAGCCGAATACCGGTGTGGCACGGCAAGTCTCGCGCGGCCTCCAGGTCGACCTCGCCATCGGCGAACAACGCGTCGATGTCGTCGGCGCTGGTCTCCATTTCCGTCATCCCGGTCCAGCCGGAGACGACGACGTCCTGCGCGTGGTACTCGTCGGCGAGCAAGCCCACCGCGCCCGCTTTGACGCGCAGCGGAATGTCCTTGCTGACCAACGTGACTCGCTTGCCTTCGGCGGCGAGGTTGGCGGCACAGCACAGGATGCGCGAGTCGTTGGTGTCGGTTCGGAACCCGGCCGGCAGCACGCTGGGGTCGCTGTGGTTGAGCTCGACGTGCAGCGTGCCGCCCTGCGTGCCGACCGGAATCGGCTGATCCAGCCGCCCATGCTGGACCCGGAGATCGTCGAACAGGCGCAACGCCTGGCGGGCGAACCAGCCCAGTTCGTGGTGGTGGCGCTTGGCCTCCAGCTCACTGATCACTACCAGCGGAACAACCACTTCGTGTTCGGCGAAGCGGGAGCAGGCCCACGGATCGGACAACAACACCGACGTGTCGAGCACGTAGGTCCTGATGGTGTCCTGTGAAACCGCCGGGGAATCAGTCACGAGCGCTCCTCGAGCTCATCGCCCGGCTCGCTGCCGCAAGTTGGTGGTGGCCCCACAGCCACCCATGCGCGCGAAGCGACCTAGCCGGGCTGGATGCCCGTGCGGCCCGCACGGACGATTCGGCGGGGGCCGCGGCGTCAGGACCGGGGCCGGCGGTCCTGTCGAAGTTGAGACGAGAGGCGCCGCCCGGATAGCAGAGCATGTCGCTAGCCATCGAAAGCAAAGCTACTCTCGTCGGCGCATGTGCGCCGTGCAGGCGCGCCGACGTGGCTAACTGATGACGAACTGCCGCAGCGCGGGCTCGTCGGCGACCCCCCACGCGGTGATGCGGTCGGAAATCACCCGGCGTAGTAGGTCGGGGCCGAAAATGCCTGCGTCGGCGACGTTTCGCACCTTGTCGCCGTAGGCATCGATGTCGGCGCCGATGACGTCGATCTCGGCCGCGCGGGCGGCGATGGCGGCGATCGTCTCGTCGCGGGTGTAGCTGAGGCAGTGCGCGACAAGGTTGACGAAGAACTCTTCGTGGCGAACCTCGTCACGGGCGATGTGAGTGATGAGGCCGGCCAGCACCGGCTCCTCGATCTGCGCCGCGAGGTTGTTGGTGAACACCGCGTGGGAGGCCTCGAAGAGAGCCATGAATACCAGGGTTTCGACCTGAGAGAACTGGTCGGCGCGGTAGCCCTTCTGCGACACGTGCTCGAAGCGGACGTGCTCGTTGGCGGTCGGGTCGATCTCGCGCGTCACGACGAAGTACTCGCGCAGCGCTATGGCGTGCAGATGCTCCTCGGCGGTCCAGCGGCCGATCCACTGGGCCCACATGTCCTCGAGGATGAAGTGCTCGACGAGTTCGCGGTGGTAGCCCGCGATGTTGTCTTTGGTGACGAGCAGGATTTCGCACGCGTCGGTCACGACTTTCGGCAGCGTCACCTGTGACGGGTCCCAGTCGCGTCCGCCCAGGAAGGCGAAGTTCTCGCCCTGCTCGAAGGGGACGAAGTCGTGGGCGAACCAGAGTTGCTCGGTGCCCAGGTGCCGGTCGAGGTTCTCGCCCACCACGGGGTCGAGTTCGAGGATCAGCGCGTTAGCGACAGGTTTCTGTGCCATGCGGTAACCGTAACCCGCGTACACAGGTTTCGTAAAATCTCCCACGCATCAAATCAGCGACCAGTCTTCCAGGCCGTCGTAGAGCGGAAACTCCCTGGCCAGGCGGGTAACTCGGTCGCGCAGCGCCGACACGTCAGCCGCTTTGCCGGCCGCCAGCGCGGTGGCGATGATGTCGGCGACCTCGGTGAACTCGGCGTCCCCGAAGCCGCGGGTAGCCAGCGCCGGGGTGCCGACCCGCAGGCCCGAGGTCACCATCGGCGGCCGCGGGTCGTTGGGAACGGCGTTGCGGTTCACGGTGATCCCGACCTCGTGCAGCAAGTCCTCGGCGGCCTGCCCGTCCAGCGGCGAGTCGCGCAGGTCCACCAGCACCAGGTGCACGTCGGTTCCGCCGCTGACCACCGAAACGCCGGCCTTGGCGACGTCGGCCGCCAGCAGCCGCTCGGCGATGATCCGGGCGCCGGACAGCGTGCGCCGCTGGCGGTCGGCGAATTCCGGCGTGCTCGCGATTTTCAGCGCTACCGCCTTCGCGGCGATGACATGCATCAGCGGGCCACCCTGCTGGCCCGGGAAGACCGCCGAGTTGATCGACTTCGCGTATTCCTGCTTGCCGATGATCAGGCCGGACCGCGGGCCACCCAGCGTCTTGTGCACGGTCGTCGAGACGACGTCGGCGTGCGGCACCGGCGACGGGTGCAGCCCGGCCGCGACCAGACCGGCGAAGTGCGCCATGTCCACCCACAGCTTGGCGTCGACCTCGTCGGCGATCGACTTGAACGCGGCGAAGTCCAACACCCGCGGATAGGCCGACCAGCCCGCGACGATCACCTTCGGGCGGAACTCCAGGGCCTGGGCGCGCACCGCGTCCATGTCGATCAGGTGTGTGGTGGCGTCGACCCCGTAGAAGGCGTTCTCGTAGAGCTTGCCGGAGAAGTTCAGCTTCA
>NZ_DATNJW010000267.1:0-8795 GCF_035603715.1 Mycobacterium sp.
GGCACTCGCGATGACGACACAGCTTTCCTTCCAGTTCTTCGACTGCGACAACCACTATTACGAAGCCCTGGACGCCTTCACCCGCCACATCGAGTCGCCCTACAAGAAGCGGGCGATCCAGTGGGCCCAACTCGACGGCAAGCAACGTCTCCTCGTTGGTGGCAGGGTCAACAGGTTCATTCCGAATCCGACATTCGACCCAGTCGGCAAGCCCGGCGCGCTCGATGAGTACTTCCGTGGCCGCAACCCAAGAGGCGCTGATCTGAATGCACTTTTCGGCGACTTGGAGCCGATCCCGGCGGCGTATCGGGACCGCGACGCGCGGCTCGCGTTGATGGACGAACAGGGCATGGCCGGCTGCATCCTGTTGCCGACTCTCGGGGTCGGGATGGAGCAGGCTCTCTTGCCGGACCTGGACGCAACGGTCGCGACGTTCCGGGCGTTCAACCGATGGATGGACGAGGACTGGGGATTCGCCTATAAGGAAAGGATTTTCGCCGCGCCCTACATCACCTTGTGCAAGCCGGACGATGCGGTCCGCGAGCTCGAGTGGGCACTGGAACGCGACGCACGCTTCATCGTCATGATCCCCGGCCCGATCACGACTGCGGTCGGAATGCGCCCACCCGGTGATCCCATGTTCGACGACTTCTGGCGACTGGTAAATGATTCCGGCATCACGCTGTGCTATCACTCCGGTGAGACGTACTACTCGAAATTCATGCCGGCGTGGGGCGAATCGGACTACATGATGTCCTTCCAGGCGCTCCTTGGCTTCCGGAGCCTGTTCTCCGGTAACGCTTTGCAGGACACGTTCGCCAACCACTTGCACAACGGGCTGTTCCTGCGTTTCCCCAATCTACGGATGGCTTCCATTGAGAGCGGCTCGGATTGGGTGTTCCACCTTTTCGAGAAGCTGACCAAGTCCTATGGCCAGATTCCGCAGATCTATCAGGAAGACCCGCGGGAGACGTTCAAGCGCCATGTTTGGGTGTCGCCGTTCTACGAGGACGAACTGGCGAGCCTGCTGAAACTGCTGGGCGACAAACAGATCGTGATGGGCTCAGACTTTCCACACGTCGAAGGTCTCGCCGACCCCGCGTCGTACATCAAGGACCTGGAGAATTTCGACTACACCCCCGAGCAGTGCCGAACTATCATGCGCGACAACGGGCTTCAGTTGTCGATCCGCCGACCAGTCTGATCGCCGGTGAATGTCAGCAAGTCGAATCTGGTCGCCATCCTGCTGGAGGTCGGCGAGGAGAACGCGGCGGTGCTGCTGGCCCGCTCGAACCTGCCGGATGAGATCGACCTGCAGCGCGACCTCGACTTTCTGACGGAACTCGGACTGGACCGCGATCAGGTGGGCGAGGTCGCGCAGTTGACGGTCGGCAGCATCGAGTCCGATGGCGTAAGCGGGCAACGACAGCGCGGCGAGATGGAAACGGCGATCTCGCGGCGATGGGCCGATCTTGTTGACCAGTGGCTGGCCTGAGGAGGGCGTCATGACGACACCGCAACTCCCGGATGGGTTCGACTTCACCGATCCCGACGTCTACGCCACCCGACTTCCGACCGAGGAACTACGTCAGTTGCGACAGGCAGCGCCGGTTTGGTGGAACGAACAACCCGCAGGCGTCGGAGGTTTCACCGACGGCGGCTACTGGGTGGTGAGCAGGCACCGCGATATCCGTGAGGTGTCGCGGCGCAGCGATCTATTCTCCAGCGCTCAGAACTGTATCGTGCCGCGATACGTCGACGAGGAGACAGCACGCGGGCAGATCGAGGCCGGGCGATTCTCGATGATCAACATGGATGCTCCGCAGCACACCCGAATGCGCAAGATCGTGTCACGAGGCTTCACGCCGCGCGCGGTAGATCGTCTGCGTGCGGACCTGACACAGCGGGCTCGTCAGATTGTGGCGGATGCAGCCGCAGCCGGCAGCGGAGACTTCGTGGCGCAGGTGGCCAGCGAGCTGCCGCTGCAGTTGATCGCCGGTCTGCTCGGGGTCCCCTTCGAAGATCGATCGAAGCTGTTTCACTGGACCAACCAGATGGTGGGCGACGAGGACCCCGAGTTCGCCGGGTCCAAGGCGCTCGAATCAGCCGGCGAATTGATGTTCTACGGCATGCAACTCGCCGCCGATAAGGCCGACCATCCCGGTGATGACATCGTCACCCATCTGATCACCGCCGACGTCGACGGCCACAAACTCTCCGATGAAGAGTTCGGCTTGTTCATGGTGACATTGACGGTCGCCGGCAATGAGACGACCCGCAACTCGATCACGCAAGGGATGATGGCGTTCCTCGACAATCCCGAACAGTGGGAGACATTCAAGGCGCAACGCCCGGTGACCGCCGCCGATGAGATCATCCGCTGGGCAACACCGATCACGGCTTTTCAACGCACCGCGCTGCGCGATATCGAGCTCGGCGGCGTCCCGATCAAACAGGGCCAGCGGCTTGCGCTGTTCTACCGCTCGGCCAACTTCGACGAGGACGTGTTCGAGGATCCCTTTTCATTCAATGTGCTGCGGGATCCCAATCCGCACTTGAGCTTCGGCGGCACCGGCGTCCATTACTGCTTGGGAGCCAACCTCGCCAGAATGACGGTCGGGGTGATATTTGATGCGATCGCTGACGTGATGCCCGAACTCACTGCACTGGCCGCTCCCGAGCGGTTGCGGTCGGGCTGGCTGAACGGCATCAAACACTGGCAGGTTGACTACATGGGCGCCTGACCGGCTACCCGTCCTCTGTTTCTCTTGCATGACGGTTTCGAGTCAACCGTGTTGCATGGCGACTCCGCTTGTGGCGCAGCGCTGTTCGCCGACTCTATACCGGCGCCTCCGGTGGCGCTTTCCGAATTTGTAACCGATAGTCATATGAAGCGTGAACTGTTAGGTGTCAGCGGAGATGGGAGTGGTCATGCCAGTCCTGACCGAGCCCGCAGGCCAGCAGAAAAGCCGGCCGGCTGCTGCGCGAGATGGCGAGGCATTTCAGTTTCACCGCGAGATCATCGTCTGCGGTGACGACCCGCTGGCGAACACGATCATCGATGAGCTGAGGGGCGCGGGCGCCCGGATCATCCGGATCACCAACGCCGCCGATCTGCTGGGCGCCGGGGTGCATCGCGCGCGGGCCGTGGTCTGCGCCGGGCCCAATGACGCGGTGAATCTCGAAATTGCCTTATTGGCAAGGCGATTCAGTCCCAATGTTCGCGTAGTGGCGCGTCTGGCAGATAACATGCTGCGTGACGCGGTTGCCGCCGTCAGCGGCCCGGGCGCGATCTTGAATGTCGCCGACCTCGCGGCGCCATCGATCATCGAGGCGGTCCTGTCCCGTAACACGCATCAGTTCACCACCGCCGGTGTCGAATTCGTTATCTGGGGGTCCGAGGCGCCGAAGGATGGGACGCTGCGCGACCTTTACAAAGACCTGGCGCCGGTGGCGGTGGTCCATGGTAAGAACTCGCCCACCCCCGGCGAGGTAGTGCCGTGTCCGGGGCGGGACCTACAGATCTTCAAGGGCGACTGGACCTCCATGATCGGCCCGAAGGACGAGATGGAAGCCCGCGGAATCTCGGTGCCGCCCTCGACCGCGACCCGCTCTCGACACTCCAGGGTGCGACGCGCGGTCGACGCCGTGCGCGCCATGCGCGAGGACGCCAACCCGCTGCTCTTCCCCTCGGCGATATTCACGCTGGTGCTGATTTTCGGTGCGACAACCATGGTGCGCTTCAGCTACGTCAACCCACGGATGTCGTGGCTCGACGCGTTGTACTTCACCTCCGAGACGATCACCAGCGTCGGCTTCGGCGACTTCAGTTTTGCGGCACAGTCCGGCGTGCTGCGGTGGTTCGCTATCGGATTGATGTTCGGTGGTGTGACGATTACCGCCATCCTCGTCGCGCTCATCTCGGACCTGCTGCTGTCGCGCCGCTTCGTCCATACGGCCGGTCTGCGGCGGGCGCGCCGCATGCGCGACCACATCATCGTCGTCGGCCTGGGGTCGACGGGCGTCCGCGTTGTCACTGACCTCGCCGCAGCCGGATATGACGTCGTCGTGATCGAGCAGGACGAGAACAACCGCCTCCTGTCGACGGTCGCCAAACTCGACGTGCCAGTGATTTTCGGCGACTCGACGATGCGCCAGACGCTGGAATCGGCGCGCGTCGATCGCGCCCGCGGAGTCGCGGTGATGACCCAGGACGACATGGAGAACATCCGAACCGGCATCGTCCTGCTGGAACTGCTGGGATCCGACACCAAGGTACCGATCGTGCTGCGTGTGCAAGGCCGTACGCTGAGCGCCGCGGTGAGCCAGCAGTTCGGTTTCGAGAACGTGCGGTCCGTCGTGGATCTGGCAGCGCCATGGTTCATCGGCGCGGCGATGGGTTTGCAGGTGCTGGGCACGTTTTGGGTCGGGCAGCGCTCGTTCATGGTTGGCGCGATGCTGGTGGCGGAGGGCAGCGAGCTCGACGGGATGCGCATGGTGGACCTGTCCACTCAGACGCGTGTCATCGCGATCATCCGACCGGAAGGGCCGGTAAGGCTGCGCCCACGCCGCGACGCTCGAATGCAAGCCGGCGACACGGTGTACCTCATCGGCCCGTACCGCGAGCTGATCGCGACGCTACGCAAGGGCCAACCGCCACCCATGACTTCGATCAACGGCGAGAGCGCGTTGGCGCTCGCGGCCGCGCGTGGCCCGCAGCGGCCCGAGGTGCGCCGGCCGCGATGGGCGCCGGATCCCGTCGAGTGACAGTCCTACTGCCGATCCTGCACCAATGAGAAGATGCTCGGCAGGGCGATCAACGGCGTAGCTGGCACCCTAGGAATCGGCGGCCTCGGGCATAGTCAGCGGCAGACGCCCGTCGCAGCCGTGGTCAATTATGGGGTGGTGAAGCTGGGATCCGATCCGCGCGACGACGTCGTAGCGCGTCAATATCAGCGATGGGTGTATCCGCCGCCGACACTCGACGTCGAGGAGTGGACCGCTGGCAACCTGGATCCGACGGACCCCGTCTACGCTCATCACGTCTACTGGCCTGACCGCGAATACCCCGCCGGTCTGGACATTTTGGTCGCCGGTTGCGGCGCCAACCAGGCCGCATACTTTGCGTTCAAGAATCCGTCGGCGAAAGTCGTGGCCATCGACGTCAGCCAGCCGTCGCTGGATCACCAGCAATATCTGAAAGATAAGCACGGCCTGCAGAACCTCGAGCCGCATCTGCTCCCGATCGAAGAGCTGTCAGCGCTGGGGCTCGACTTCGACTTGGTTGTCTCCGTGGGCGTCCTGCACCACTTGGCTGACCCAGCCCAGGGGATGCGAGCCCTGGCCGGATGCCTTCGGCGAGACGGCGTCGCGAGCGTGATGCTGTATGCGAAATACGGCCGGATCGGCGTCGACATGTTGGCGTCGATCTTTCACGACCTCGGCATGGGCCAGGACGAATCGTCGGTGCAATTGGTCAAAGACACGATTCCGCTGCTCGCGCCCGACCATCCCGTACGGACCTATGTCAAAAATTCGCCAGACTTCGATGCCAATACTGGCGTGGTGGACACCTTTTTGCACGGACGGCAGCGTTGCTACACCGTCACGGAGTGCATCGACCTGGTGACGTCGGCCGGTCTGGTCTTTCAGGAGTGGCTCTTCAAATCGCTGTACTACCCGCACGACATTCTTGCCCTGCCGGACCGGTTGAAATCAGCGCTCAACGCCTTGCCCGACGTCAAGATCTGGTCGCTGATGGAACGCATCAATGCCCTCAATTCCAGTCATGCCTTCGTGGCTTGCCGCCCCGATCGGCCGACGGCGGACTACACCGTCGACTTCTCGTCCGCGGAAGCTCTTGGCTACATTCCTGTGACGCGAACGCTTTTCCGCCTGGAAGGCGATGTTGTCGTCATGCCGCACGCGAGGGTGCCGCTCAGCGGGATCGAGCTCCTCTTCATTCGATTTGTCGATGGACGCCGCACTATTCGAGAGATCGCGGCGCTGGTGGTGGCCGAACCCGCATGGCAGCACGGTGCCGCCGTCATTGAGGATCTCGCGCGTAAGGCATTTCAGAATCTTTGGCGTCTCGATTTTCTGGCAATGGCCCGAACTCCGGCGAGGCCTTGAGCCAAGGCACGTTAGCGCGTTAGCCGGCTCACACGTCGTAGTACAGCGCGAATTCGTACGGGGTGGGATGCAGGTTGTACGGCGCGAGCTCGTAGTCGCGCTTGTAGCTGATCCAGGTCGCGATCAGGTCAGGCGTGAAAACACCGCCCTCGGTGAGGTATTCGTGGTCTTCTTCCAGCCGGTCGATCACAGCGGATAGCTGGGTGGGAGCCTGTGGGATGTCCGCGGCTTCTTCCGGCGGGAGCTCGTAGAGGTCTTTGTCGATCGGGGGAGGCGGCTCGATCTTGTTCTTGATGCCATCCAAGCCGGCCATCATCATGGCCGCGAAGGATAGATAGGGATTACCCGAAGCGTCGGGACATCGGAATTCCAGGCGCTTGGCCTTGGGGTTGCTGCCGGTGATCGGGATGCGCACGCAGGCTGAGCGGTTGCGTTGGCTGTAGACCAGGTTGATCGGCGCCTCATACCCAGGCACCAGACGCTTGTACGAGTTGACCGTGGGATTGGTGAAGGCCAGCAGTGACGGCGCGTGATACAGCAGGCCGCCGATGTAGTGCCGCGCGATGTCCGACAGCCCGGCGTATCCCGCGTCGTCGTAGAACAGCGGGACGCCGTCCTTCCACAGCGACTGGTGCGAATGCATGCCGGAGCCGTTGTCGCCGAACAGGGGCTTGGGCATGAAGGTCACGGATTTGCCGGCCTGCCATGCCGTTTGCTTGACGATGTACTTGAACATCTGATGGTCGTCGGCCGCGTGCAGCAACGTGTTGAACTTGTAGTTGATTTCGGCTTGGCCGCCGCTGCCCACCTCGTGGTGGCCCTTCTCCAGGCTGAAACCGGCGTTCGTCAGGTGGGTGAGCATGGCGTCTCGCAGGTCGACATAGTGGTCGGCGGGGGCTACCGGGAAATACCCGCCTTTCGGGCGGACTTTGTGACCCAGGTTGGGGCTGCCGTCCGACTCGGTTTCCGACCCGGTATTCCACCACCCAGATGTGGCGTCCACCTTGTAAAAGGATTCATTCGTGCGCGAGTCGAAACTGACCGAGTCGAAGATGTAGAACTCGGCTTCCGGGCCGAAGTAGGCGGTGTCGGCGATGCCCGAGCTGACCAAATAATTCTCCGCCTTGCGGGCGACGTTGCGCGGGTCGCGCGAGTACAACTCGAGGGTGAACGGGTCGTGCACCGAGAAGTTCACGATCAGTGTTTTGGCGGCACGAAACGGGTCAATGGTCGCGGTTTCCGGATCGGGAAGCAGCAGCATGTCGGATTCGTGAATCGACTGGAACCCCCGAATTGATGAACCGTCGAAGGCCAGTCCTTCCTCGAACACAGTCTCGTCGAATACGTAAATCGGAATGGTGAAGTGCTGCATGGTGCCCGGCAGGTCGCAGAAACGGACGTCGACATACTCGATGTGCTCGTCCTTGGCGAGTTTGAAGATATCGTCTGGCGTCTTGTCGGACACGGAAAACCCCTTTGCTTGGCTAAACCGCGCCGTTGCGGCGTGCCACAATTCACGCACGCCGCGAGGCTTCCCGCATCCGGGGCGAACGCCCCAGCGACTTTTGCTATGAAGCCAGATCTTTCCTGGGGGTGTCGGCGGTGACTCCGCCGTCGACGACGAACTCCGAGCCCGTCGAATAGGAGGATTCGTCGCTGGCCAAATAGAGGACGAGATTGGACACCTCGATCGGCTCACCGGGCCGGCCCAGCGGCGCTGCGACGATGTCGTCCGGAAAATGAGCCGTCATGGGTGTGCGTATCAATCCGGGATGGACCGAGTTGACGCGGATGTTGTAGCGCCCGAGTTCGATCGCCGTCGATTTGGTCAGTCCGCGTACCGCCCACTTGGAGGCGACGTAGGCATGCGCGAACGGGGCACCGCGCAGCCCTTCGATCGACGAGATGTTGACGATCGAGCCCCCGCCGGACCGGATCATTTCATCCACCACGGCTTGGGTGCCAAGAAAAGTGCCGGTCAGATTGACGTCGAGGGTGTGGCGCCAACGTTCGAGTTCGAACTTGCGCAACGTTTTCCGGCCCGAGACACCGGCATTGTTCACCAACACGTTGAGGTGCCCGAACCGCCGCACTGTCTCGGCGACCGCCGAAGCCCACTGCTCCGGCTGTGTCACGTCCAGGCGCAGATAATGTGCGCTGTCGCCGAGTTGTTCTGCGGCAGCATGGCCTTCGTCATCGAGAACGTCGCCGATCACGACCTTGGCGCCTTCGCTGACCAGCAGGCGCGCGTGTTCGGCGCCCATTCCGCGGGCACCACCCGTGATCAGCGCGACTTTTCCTTCGACTCGTCCCACGAAAATCTCCCTAGCTCCAGGTGGCCGGCCTGTCACGGCCATGAAGGGAGAGGTTAGGCGAGCGGCGTGCAGCCAGGCGGTTTAACCGCCGTAGGTAGGCCCTTGGACCCCGTTAGTCCAAGTCGTGCATTTGTTGCCGGTGCAGCACGTCTCCTGCAACTGCGGGTCTTGCCCGAAATGCGCGCTCACCTGGCTCTGGGTGTACTGACCGCCGGACTTCTTGCAGGAATCCTCGATGTCAGTCTGCGCGTGAGCGAAAGGCGCGGCCAGGATCATCGCCGCGGCCGGAATGGCGAAAGCGGCGACGGGAATGGCGTTGAAGACCGGACGTTTCATGTTTCTCCGTAG
>NZ_DATNJW010000268.1:0-9953 GCF_035603715.1 Mycobacterium sp.
CCTGGGCACTTATGCGACCAACCCGGCCAACGGCGAGCAGGTGCCGGTCTTCATCGCCGACTACGTGCTGGCCGGATACGGCACCGGAGCGATCATGGCCGTGCCCGGCCACGACCAGCGCGACTGGGAGTTCGCCCACGAGTTCGGCCTGCCGGTCGTCGAAGTGATTGCCGGTGGCGACATTTCGCAAGCGGCGTACACCGGCGACGGCGTCCTGGTGAACTCGGATTACCTCAACGGGTTCAACGTCGCGGCCGCCAAGGAGGCCATCACCGCACGGCTGGAATCCGAAGGCCGCGGTAAGGCGCGCATCGAATACAAGCTGCGCGACTGGCTTTTCGCACGGCAACGGTATTGGGGTGAGCCGTTTCCGATCGTCTATGACAGCGACGAACGCGCCCACGCGCTGGATGACGCCGCGCTGCCGGTGGAGTTGCCGGACGTCCCGGATTATTCGCCAGTGCTGTTCGACCCCGACGACGCCGACAGCGAGCCGTCGCCGCCACTGGCCAAAGCCACCGATTGGGTGCACGTCGAGCTGGACCTCGGCGACGGCCTGAAGCCCTACACCCGCGACACCAACGTCATGCCGCAATGGGCGGCCAGCTCGTGGTACGAGCTGCGTTACACCGACCCGCACAACGCAGAACGCTTCTGCGGCAAGGAGAATGAGGCCTACTGGATGGGCCCCCGGCCCGCCGAGCACGGGCCGGGTGATCCCGGCGGCGTCGACCTCTACGTCGGCGGCGCCGAGCATGCCGTGCTGCACCTGCTGTATTGCCGGTTCTGGCACAAGGTGCTTTACGACCTCGGCCACGTCAGCTCGCGCGAGCCCTACCGCAGGTTGGTCAACCAGGGCTACATTCAGGCGTTCGCTTACACCGACGCCCGTGGGTCCTATGTGACGGCCGCCGATGTCGTTGAGCGCGATGGCAAGTTCTACTACCCGGGTGTCGACGGGGAGATCGAGGTCTTCCAGGAATTCGGCAAAATCGGTAAGAGCCTGAAGAATTCGGTGTCACCGGACGAGATGTGCGATGACTACGGCGCCGACACCTTGCGGGTGTACGAGATGTCAATGGGCCCGCTGGAGGCGTCACGCCCGTGGGCCACCAAGGATGTCGTCGGCGCGCATCGGTTCCTGCAGCGGGTGTGGCGGCTGGTGGTCGATGAGCAGTCCGGCGAGACTCGGGTGACCGAGGACGCGGATCTCGACACCGACACGCTGCGGCTGCTGCACCGCACCATCGCCGGAGTCTCCGAAGACTATGCGGCACTGCGTAACAACACCGCGGCGGCCAAGCTGATCGAGTACACCAACCACCTGACCAAGCAACACCGCGACTCGGTTCCGCGGGCCGCGGCCGAGCCGTTGGTGCTGATGCTGGCGCCGCTGGCTCCGCACCTGGCCGAGGAGTTGTGGGAGCGGCTGGGCCATCCGGCATCGCTGGCACACGGCCCGTTCCCGGTGGCCGATCCCGACTACCTGGTCGACGACAGCGTGGAATACCCCGTCCAGGTCAACGGCAAGGTGCGCGGCCGGATCACGGTGCCGGCCAGTGCCGACGCCGATGCGGTGGAGACCGCAGCGCTGGCTGACGAGAAGGTGCAGGCGTTCCTGGCCGGCGCGACACCGAAGAAGGTGATCGTGGTCGCCGGGAAGATGGTCAACCTCGTGGTCTGAGTATGACCTCGTGCAGATGCCCGTCAGCCGGGGTCGCGATCGCGTAGGCGACCGCCGCGGCAACGGTGTCCGCACGCAGGAGCCGATCGGCGTCGTACTCGCCGTCCTCGAACGACACCAACTCGCGCTGCATGTCGGTGTCGGTTCGGCCGGGATAGACGGTGGTGACCCGTAGCGTCGGCTCGCTCAAGCGCAGTGAATCGGCGAGCGCCCGCAGCGCGAACTTGCTGGCCGAATACGACGCCATGTTTTCCGACGCCGTGCGACCCGACCCCGAGTTGATGAACACCACCTGTCCCTGCGCACGCCGCAGAGCCGGCAGCAGAGCCAGCGTAACCGCAACGGCACCAACGACATTGACGTCGAAAGTGGTCCGCCACTGATCGACGGTGGACTCAGCGACCCGCCCCGGCAGCGACACCCCGGCGTTGTGCACCAGCACGTCAAGCTCGTTGATGGCGGCGGTCGCGTCCGCAATCGCGTCGGTATCGGTCACGTCCAGCGGCAGCGCAGTGGCGCCCAACCGATCAGCGGTGGCTTCTAGCGCGGGTGACGGTCGTCCGGCTAACAGCAGGGTGTGGGTGGGCGCCAGGGCATCGGCGATAGCGGCGCCGATCCCGCGACTGGCGCCGGTGATGAGCGCGGTCCGCATGCTTGCCAGCTTAGGCGGCTATGCGCAGCAAGGAATTACGACGTCTGGTCGCCGTTGGTGTGGGCGGTCGCCGCGCTGCCCACCGGCTCGCTGCCCGCCAACCGCTCGAGCGGTGCAAGCGCTTTGGTGAGGGTTTCCCGGTCGGGCTCGCTGAGTTGGCTCAGCAGCGTGGCCAGCGCGTGAATCCGGTTGGTCAGCGACTCACGGTGAACGGCCAGGCCGCGCGGGGTGATGTCGACAAGCACGGCGCGCAGGTCTGAGGGGTCGCGCGAGCGCTTCACCAGGCCGATCTTCTCCAGGCGGCGGATCGCCACCGTCGTGGTGGGCGTGCGGACGCGTTCGTGGGCGGCCAGGTCGGTCATCCGGATCGGGCCCCGGTCGAGCAGTGTGACCAGGATCGACAGTTGGGCCAGCGTGAGGTCGCTGGCCGCCGCCGCACCGGCGCTCGGATCGCCACGGCGCAGAATCGAGAACAACTTGGAAAGCGTACGGTGAAGCCCCTCCGCCAGCTCGGTGAGCTCGGGCACGGTGGCTTCGGTTTCCGCCATAGTTCGACAGTCTAACCTGTCTGCAGTTAAGCGGCCTATATTTCGTTTTTGCATCTCACAGGACCTGCGACAAGAAGCGCTGCAGGCGCTCGGTGGTTGCCGCCTCGAAAATCTGCGCGGGCGGCCCGGTTTCCACCACCTGGCCGTGATCCATGAAGACGACGGCGTCGGATGTGGACTTCGCAAAACCCATTTCGTGCGTGACTACCACCATTGTCATGCCCTCGGAGCCCAGGTCCGCGATCAGCGCCAGGATTCCTTTGACCAGTTCGGGATCCAGCGCCGAGGTCGCCTCGTCGAACAGCATCACCTGAGGTGACATGGCGAGCGCGCGGGCGATCGCCACCCTTTGCTGTTGGCCGCCCGACACGGCGCCGGGGCGGCAATCGGCCTTGTGCTTCATGCCAACCCGGTCCAGTTGCGCCAGCCCCAACTCGCGAGCCGCGTCGCCGGAGAGGCGTTTGAGCTTGCGCGGCGCCAACATCACGTTGTCCAGGACGCTCAGATGCGGGAAAAGGTTAAAATGTTGAAACACCATGCCAATCCGCTGCCGCACCGCATCGGGATCGTCCCTCAGAACCGACTGACCGTCGAGCAAGATGTCGCCGCCGTCGGGTTCGTGCAATCGATTCAGCGCCCGCAGCAGGGTCGACTTTCCAGAGCCCGACGGGCCGATCACCGCCACCGTGTTGCCGGCCGGCACGTTGATGTCCACACCGCGCAGCACTTTGTTGCTGCCGAAGGACAGCTGAATCCCATTGCCCGCCAACGATACTGATTCTGTCACGTCATCTCCTGACTGCTTGGCACTGCCAGCGGATCTGCCGGTGCTCCAACTGCGGCCCGGCCGTGCCGAAGCCGGTTGTCGATGAAGTTGACCAGGTGGGTCAGCGGGATGGTCAGGATCAGGTAGAACACCCCGGCCGCGACCAGTGGCGAGAGGCTGCCGGTCTGTGCGTTGAGGTCACGGCCGACCTGGAATAGTTCGCGTTGGCCGGCGATCAGCCCGAGGAAGTACACCAGCGCGGAGGCTTTCAGCAGCGCGATGAACTGGTTTACAAGGGCGGGCAGTACCCGGCGGATGCCCTGCGGGATCACCACCATGCGCATCGCGGTGTTGTAGCTCAGCCCGAGTGCGCGAGAGGCGTCCAGCTGCCCGGGTTCGACGCTCTGGATGCCGGATCGAAAGATCTCACCCACATACGCGGCGGCCGTCAGGCCCAGGGCGGCGATGCCCAGCGGATACGGATTGTTGTTCGTCAGTCCGCCCACGATCGGCCCGATGCCGAGCCCGATCACCAGAATGATCACCACTTCGGGCAGGCCGCGGAAGATGTCGGTGTAGATCCGCGCCGGCCAGCGCAGCCAGCGGGTCCGCGAGACGCCCGCCACCGCGAGGCCCATACCGACCACCAGGCCGATCACACTGGAGCTGATGGTCAAGATCAGCGTGTTGGGTAGGCCCGTCGTCACCATCGCCGGGATGGCCTGCTCGTACAGATCCCAGTCGAAGAACTGATCCCGCAGCTGGGTCAGGGTGGATTTCGGTCCTGCGGTCCCGCCTGGCTCGTCGCGGTGGTTGCGTTCGGCGATCGCCGCGAAGTCGGGCAGGTGCGGCGTCGGCGCCGCTTTCGATCCCGGCTTCCAGCCTTGCGGCAAGGGCCGCGGAACCCAGTCGGTGTACAGCTGTGACCAGGAGCCGTCGGCGATGACGGCGTCCAAGCCGGCGTTCAGCGCATCGATCAGCGGCTGGTTGTCTTTCGCGACCGGGAACGCGATGAAACTGCCCGGACTGTAGGTGTACGCAGCGACGGTGGCCGGGTCGCCGGGCCGCATCACTTTGGCCGCCTCCATCGCCGGCGCCACCCACGCCTCGATCTGATGGTTCTTCAGGCAGCTGTACAGGGTGGTGAAGTCGGGGAATTTCACCGGCTGCGCGTGCACGGTATCGACGACATAGGCCTCTTCGACGGTGCCCTGAATGACGCCGATCCGCTGCCCGGGTGCCAGTTTCTCGAAGCTGTCGAGCGGCGAGCCGGTTGGCACGATCAGCGACAGGTAACCGAAGTCGTAGCCGTTGGTGAATCCGACTGTGCGACGGCGGGCTTCGGTGGCGACGATCGACGATGAGGCGACGTCGAAACGTCCCGTCGCCACTTGGGCGAGCAGACCGGCGAATTCGGTGCCGGCAATGACGACGTTCAGGCCCAGCTTCGCCGCGATTGCGCGCAGCAATTCGTTGTCATAGCCGGTAAAGCGCCCCATGGCGTCCAGGCAGCTGGTCGGTGGACCTCCTGGCTGAGTTCCGACGGTCAGGGTCCGCGGCGTGCGCAAACCGAGCGCGTCGATGTTCACCGAGCTCAACGGCTCGACGTCGGCGGTCGTGTAGTCGCGTTCCATGGGCCGCCTGGCGTTTTCCAGCTTTTTGGGCAGGGCCATCGCGCCCTCTTTGCCCGACGGCTTACACATGTGATTGTCAGCCGCCGCCGGGGCCATCGGAGCCAAGCTGTAGATCAGCAGGAGGGTGGCCAGTAGCGCGCCCAGTTTCGATGCGCTGACCCTCATGCCCGATCACGCCATTTGCATAGCGCCTCGGCGTCGCTCAGGTCGTAGTCCGGGCCGTTGACCCCGACGGTCAGCAGCGTCACGCCGAGCGCCACCAACCCTTCCGCATCGGCGATCAGATTCTCGACGTTGACGCCGGCCGAGCGTTCGATGGTGTCGGGATCGCGGCCCACCGCCTGGCAATGCTCGTCGAGCACTTCGGCAGCCTGCGGATAACTGTCGACGGTGGTGAACCCGTGCCAGATGTCGCCGTGTTCGGCGACCAGTCGCAGCGTCTTCTTCGGGCCCTTGCCGCCGATCAGCAGCGGGATGTCGCGGGTGGGCGCCGGGTTCAGCTTGGCCAGCCGGGACTTGATCCGGGGCAGCGCGCCGGCAAGGTCGTCGAGGCGGCTGCCGACCGTGCCGAACTCATAGCCGTACTCGTCGTAATCCTTTTCCTTCCAGCCGGACCCGATGCCGAGGATCAGCCGACCGTCCGAGATGTGGTCGACGGTGCGGGCCATGTCGGCCAGCAGCTCCGGGTTGCGATAGGAGTTACAGGTCACCAGCGCGCCGATCTGGATTCGCGAGGTCTGCTCGGCCCAGGCGCCGAGCATGGTCCAGCATTCGAAATGCGCGCCCTTGGGATCCCCGTAGAGCGGGAAGAAGTGGTCCCAGTTGAAAGCGACGTCGACGCCGATGTCTTCACATCGGCGCAGGGCGTCGCGCAGGTTTCGGTATTTCGGGGAATGCTGGGGCTGCAGCTGAACCCCGATGCGGATCGGCCGCTCGGGAGAAGTCATGCCTTCTACCGTAGGGCGCGGTGCTACCCGAGATAAGCTCGACAACCAACCTCCTTCCGGTAGGAGCTGCATATGTCCAGCACGGCTGCCGACAGTATCGCCGGCGTTAACCTTCCCGACACCGAGCTGGTGACGGCGATCACCGCGCACATCCGGGCTGCCGAAGACGACCTGCTGTTCAACCACTCCCGCCGGGTGTTCTTCTTCGGGGTGTTGCAGGGTCGCCGCCGCGGATTGCGGCCGGACCTGGAGCTTCTCTACGCCGGGGCGATGTTCCACGACATCGGGCTCACCGAGCGGTACCGCAACTCGACGCTGCGCTTCGAGGTCGACGGGGCCAATGCCGCGCGTGACTTTCTGCTCGAACACGGAGTCGACGAGGCCGACGCCGACAAAGTCTGGCTGGGTATCGCCCTGCACACCACGCCCGGCGTGCCCGAATTCCGGTCGCCCGAAACAGCTTTGGTGACTGCGGGTGTCGAGACCGATGTGCTCGGCATCGGCCGCGACGATCTGGCGCCGGAGGATCGCGACGCGGTTGTCGCCGCACACCCTCGACCCGATTTCAAGAGGGAAATCCTGGCGGCGTTCAACGAGGGCATGAAGCGCCGTCCCCAAACCACTTTCGGGACTTGCAACGCCGATGTCCTGGAGCGTTTCGACCCCACGTTCGCCCGCGACAACTTCGTCGACAACATTCTGGGCAACACCTGGCCCGAATAAGGACCGCGGCGGAGCTAGCCCGCCAGCACGCCGCGCAGGATCTCGATCAACGCCCGAGGCTGGTCGCTTTGCACTGAGTGACCCGAGTTCTCCACGATCTGAATTCCCTGGAATTGCTGTGCACGCCTGGCCAGTTCGTCAGCGTCCTCGTCGGTGACGAAAGGCGATGTCCCGCCGCGCACCAGCCTGACCGGCACCGACAGGCCGGCGAAGTCGTCCCACAAGCTGTCGAAATCGGGAATCTTTCGGATGCTGTCGTAACGCCAGGTCCAGGTCCCGTCGTCCAGGCGGTGAGAGTTGTGAAAGACGCCGCGCCGCAATGATTTCCGGTCGCGGTGCGGCGCAGCTGCGGTGGTGACCTCCAGGATCGCATCGAAGCTCGGGAAATTGCGCTCACCGGCCACCAGCGCGACCGTGCCCTGCTCGTCGGTGGTCATCTCCGCGTAGCGGCGCAACGCCGACGGGGTGACGTCGACCAGCACGAGTTCGCGTACCAGCTGGGGCGCGATGGCGCCCAGCCCGATGGCGGTCAGCCCACCTAGTGACATGCCGACGATCAGCTCGGCAACCGGGGCGAGGTCCTCGATAACCGGCTTGATCGCGGCGGCATTGTTCTGCGGCGAGTAGTCGCCGTCCTCGCGCCACGCGGAGTGCCCATGGCCGGGCAGGTCGACCGCCAGCGCGGGCACTCCGAGCCCTACGATCACGGTGTCCCAGGTGTGTGCGTTCTGTCCGCCGCCGTGCAAGAACACCACCCGCGGCGAAAGGTCGCCCCACTGCAACCCGCTGATGCCGCCGGACTCGACGCGCCGCACGGCGGGCGCCGGACCGGTGACGCCGGCCTGCTCGGCGTTCTCGGCCAGCAGCCCGAACTCGGACAGAGTCAGCAGGTCGTCGTCAGAGATGTCGCTCACAAGTTGTGACCCTAGAGGACGTAGCGACGACGGATGGCGCGGAATCGATCCCACATCGCGGCGGCTCGTTCGGACTCGGTGACCATCGTGGTGTCCGCGGGCAGGGCGCTGAGGAGGTCGTCATGGCTGACCACGCGGGTGGTGAGCACGGCGGGTTGGCCCTCGAGCATGTGGCGGTAGGTCAGGTTGCCGCGTTCGAATCCCTGGGTGTCCAACCAGTTGCGCACGCCGGGATCACGGTGCGCCATAACCAGCCGGATGCGGCCGTCGGTGTCGACTGCGGTGCGGCTCGGTGTGTAGCTCACCGGTCGGTACAGGTAGTCCATGCTGTTGAAGAACACGCCCATGTTGGTCAGCATCCACAGCCCGTCGTGAGCGTCGAACTCGACGATGAGCGCCTCGTCGGCGTCGAGCTCCCAGTACATGTTGGCCGCGGCCCGGCCGCGCTTGGCGTCGGCACCGGTGGCCTCGACGTGCGGAAAGGTGTTCGGCCGATCGGCGTCGACACCGCCGTAGCTGAACGGGAACTC
Source organism: Mycobacterium sp. (assembly GCF_035603715.1). Taxonomy (GTDB): domain Bacteria; phylum Actinomycetota; class Actinomycetes; order Mycobacteriales; family Mycobacteriaceae; genus Mycobacterium. Next base: position 8,399 of record NZ_DATNJW010000268.1, read on the forward strand.
CGGCCAATCCGACATGAGGCCGATGACGAAGTCGCCGGCCCAATTCATCGCCTCGACCATCACCTCGGCCGAGGGCAGCGGCTTGGGCGTCGACATGTCCATTCGCTCGATCCGGATCTGCGCGGGCAGCTCGTCCCAGCGGTCAAAACCCTGTCGGATGAACAGCTTTCGCGACCCCCCGGTGGTGGGCAGCCAGTTGGGACCACGCTGCGGACCGCCGATGTACAGCTCGAAGATCCCGTCGTCGCCGATGCTGAGCTGATCGCCGACGATGTTGGCTTCCGGTGTGTCACCGAACGGCTCGTGCAGTACGCCAGGGCCGGGGGTGCGCGGGCCCTGCACGGTGATGTTGAAAAATCGCGCGGTGCCGCGGCTGCCGGTCACGCGATATGTCGAATGCCCGTCGATCCAGGCTTGCTGGTAGGTGAAGTCGGCGCAGTCGCCACCGAGCTTGCGGGTCGGGCCGCAGAACGTGTGCAGTGCGGGATAGCCGGTGTCGCGAGTCTCCAACGCCAAATCGAAGGCCTGGCTGAGGTTTTGGGTGAGGAACCGGAACGCGTCGACGCGCTGCGCACCGGAGTGGGCGTTGGCGTCCTTGAACGCCCGCTCACCCGCGTTGCGGAGCTGTTCGCAGAACGCCGTCCATGCCGCCTGCAGCGCGGCGTCGTCGGGTCCGTCGCCGTAGGCCATCGTCAGGCCCCCAACTTCGTGAGCATCGCCCCGACGACATCACAGGCGCGCCGGGCCGATTCGAGCCGGCCTTCCTTCTCGATCCGCGGGCCGATCAGCTCGAGGTCGAAGCCGTGGGCGTAGCCGCCGGCCAGCGCCTGGGCGATGAACCCTTCGATCGGGATGGTGCCGTCGCCTGGAACGGCGCGCCCCGGCAGCGACCGGTCGCCGAGCACGTAGTCGCTGAGCTGAATCAGCCGGGTGCGCGGCAGGGCGGCTTTCAGCGACTCCTCGATCTCGCCCTCGGCCCAGCAGTGAAACAGGTCGATGCACAGGTCCAGCCCGCTCATCTCGGCCAGCGCTATGGTGTCGCGCAACGTGTGCGCGATGTGCAGGTCCGCGTACAGGCTCGACGCGTTCTCGATCGCCAGCGCCACTCCGGCCCGCCGCGCGTGTTCCGCGCAGGGGCCGACGGCATCGCAGAACCGTTGCGCCGCTTGCTCCCACGTGAGACGGCCGCGACCGCCGGTGAGCATGTACACGGTGCCGGCCCCGACGTCCGCCGCGGCGTCGATCACCTGCAGCAGTGCGGCCGGGTCGAACAGATGGTAAACGGCCTCAATCGTATAGCCGTTGCGCCTCAACAGTTGTGAGATGTCCAGCAGTTGGCTGTCCAGGATGCTCAACCGGCTGACGCCCAGGTCGGCCCAGTGCTTCTCCAACTCGGAGAGCGGGTCGCCGTAGAAGGTGACGTTGTGCACGGAAAGCCGCTCGTGCGTCACGTCAGCTCCGGTTCTCGATCTCGACGCCGAATCGCTCACGGAACGGCCGGAATTCGTCGTGCAGGGCGTCGAGGTTCTCGCCGATGTCGACGAGCAACTGCGTC
>NZ_DATNJW010000269.1:0-6589 GCF_035603715.1 Mycobacterium sp.
CGCCCGCACGCGGTTTTCCGCAAGTTCGGGCTGTGCAGGATCTGCCTGCGCGAGATGGCGCACGCGGGTGAACTGCCCGGCGTGCAGAAGAGCAGCTGGTAATCCGGCTAACCACGAGACAGTTTTGCAACCACCAGACCAACTCAGAGAACAGGTGCGCAGCAGGCCCGGACTGGGAACCACTGCGAGGAAGGCGACACCGCTGTCATGACGATGACGGATCCGATCGCAGACTTTTTGACACGTCTGCGCAACGCCAATTCGGCGTACCACGACGAGGTGACGCTGCCGCATTCGAAGATCAAGGCCAACATCGCCGAGATCCTCAAGCGGGAGGGTTACATCAACGACTACCGGACCGAAGATGCGCGCGTCGGTAAGGCGCTGACCGTTCAGCTCAAGTACGGGCCGAGCCGGGAACGCAGCATCGCCGGCCTGCGCCGGGTGTCCAAGCCCGGGTTGCGGGTGTACGCGAAGTCGACCGGCCTGCCGCGCGTGCTCGGCGGTTTGGGCGTGGCGATCATCTCGACCTCCTCAGGGCTGCTCACTGACCGTCAGGCCGCCAGACAGGGCGTGGGCGGCGAAGTCCTCGCGTACGTGTGGTGAGGGGGGACTGACATGTCGCGTATTGGTAAGCAGCCGATCCAGATTCCATCCGGGGTCGAGGTTTCCATCGATGGCCAGCAGGTCTCGGTGAAGGGGCCCAAGGGCAGCCTGGATTTGCAGGTCGCCGAGCCGATCACCGTGGCGCGCAACGAGGATGGCGCCATTGTGGTCACCCGTCCGGACGACGAGCGGCACAACCGCTCGCTGCACGGGCTGTCGCGCACCCTGGTGTCCAACCTGGTGACCGGTGTGACGGAGGGCTACACCATCAAGATGGAGATCTTCGGGGTCGGCTATCGCGTGCAGGCCAAGGGCAGCAACCTCGAGTTCGCCCTGGGTTACAGCCACCCGGTGCTGATCACCGCGCCCGAGGGCGTGACGTTCGCGGTCGAGACACCCACCAAGTTCTCGATCACGGGTATCGACAAGCAGAAGGTCGGCCAGATCGCGGCCAACATCCGCCGTCTACGCAAGAGCGACCCTTACAAAGGCAAGGGCATTCGCTACGAAGGCGAGCAGATCCGCCGCAAGGTCGGAAAGACAGGTAAGTAGTCATGGCGCAATCACAAGCTGGTAGCACCGCGCAAAAGCCGGCAGGGCAGAGCGTTTCCGCCGTTCGGCGCAAGCAGCGGCTGCGTCGCCACGCGCGGCTGCGGAAAAAGATCGCGGGCACCGCGGAGCGTCCGCGCCTGGTGGTGCACCGCTCGTCGCGGCACATCCACGTGCAGTTGGTCAACGACCTCACCGGCACGACGCTGGCCGCCGCCTCGTCGATCGAGGCGGACGTGCGCGGCGTGGACGGCGACAAGAAGGCCCACAGTGTGCGAGTCGGTCAGCTGATCGCTGAGCGGGCCAAGGCTGCCGGCGTCGACGCGGTGGTGTTCGACCGTGGCGGCTACACCTACGGCGGGCGGATCGCGGCACTGGCCGACGCTGCCCGCGAAGGTGGGTTGAAATTCTGATGGCAAGCAACAATCTTGGGGAATCAAACCTGAGCGGAAGGACCGCATAATGGCGGAGCAACCGGCTGGAACGGCCGGCCAGACAGCCGGCCCCGCGGAGGGACGCGACTCTCGTTCCGATGGCCGCGACTCACGCGACTCACGCGACAACCGGGGCCGCCGCGATGGCGGTGGCCGTGGCGGTCGCGACCGCGATGGCGACAAGAGCAACTACCTGGAACGGGTCGTCACGATCAACCGAGTCTCCAAGGTGGTCAAGGGTGGTCGGCGATTCAGCTTCACCGCGCTGGTCATCGTCGGCGACGGCAACGGGATGGTCGGTGTCGGCTACGGCAAGGCCAAGGAAGTTCCGGCTGCGATCGCCAAGGGCGTCGAGGAAGCTCGCAAGGGTTTCTTCCGCGTTCCGATGATCGGTGGGACCATCGTCCACCCGGTACAGGGCGAAGCCGCTGCAGGCGTTGTGCTGCTGCGTCCGGCCAGCCCCGGTACCGGTGTGATCGCCGGTGGTGCGGTTCGTGCGGTTCTGGAATGTGCCGGCGTACGCGACATTCTGTCCAAATCGCTGGGCAGTGACAACGCGATCAACGTCGTGCATGCGACGGTTGCCGCGCTCAAGCTGCTGCAGCGGCCCGAAGAGGTGGCTGCCCGACGTGGACTGTCGCTGGAGGACGTTGCCCCGGCCGGCATGCTGCGCGCCCGCCGCGAAAGTGAGGCGCTGGCAGCCAGTGCCAGCACCGCTCGTGAAGGATCGGCGTAATTATGGCCGCAGGCAAAGCAACACAACCGACACAGCTGAAGATCACCCAGGTCCGCGGCATCATCGGCGCTCGCTGGAGACAGCGGGAAAGCCTTCGCACACTGGGACTTCGGCGGATTCGCCACTCGGTTATCCGCGACGACAACCCGCAGACCCGGGGGCTGATCGCGACCGTCCGTCACCTCGTCGAGGTCGAGCCGGCTGAGGGAGGTAGCACCACATGACGATCAAACTGCACGACCTGCGTCCCGCACCGGGATCGAAAACCAAGCGCACCCGCGTCGGTCGCGGTGAGGGCTCCAAGGGTAAGACCGCCGGTCGCGGTACCAAGGGCACCAAGGCCCGCAAGAACGTGCCGTCCACCTTCGAGGGTGGGCAGATGCCGATTCACATGCGGCTGCCCAAGCTGAAGGGGTTCCGTAACCGCTTCCGCACCGAATACGAGGTCGTCAACGTCGGCGACCTCAATCGTCTCTTCCCCGAGGGCGGTTCGGTCGGACTCGACGAGCTGGTGGCCAAGGGAGCGGTTCGCAAGAACACGCTCGTCAAGGTCCTCGGTGACGGGAAGCTGGCCGTCAAGGTCAACGTCACCGCTCACAAGTTCAGCGGCAGCGCGCGGGAGAAGATCACCGCGGCGGGTGGCTCGGCCACCGAGCTGTAAAGCTTGCTACTTCTGCGGTCGTGCGCCCAGCACGTCGCGGAACAGGGCTTGCCGTAGCGGCAGTTCGCGCGGATCGCTCCACAGGTGGAAGCCCAACCGGTTCATCACGTAGGCGAACCCGACCCCGGTGTCGGGGTCGGCGAACCCGAATGATCCGCCGAGCCCCGGTGTGCCGAAGGCTCTGTCGGACGATCCAAAGTTGAAGTGCGGCACCGGTTTGCAGTAGCCCAGCGAGAACAGTGAATCGACGTGCAGAACCTTGTCGCGTATCCCGCCGGTCGGCGTCACCGCTGACTTGGTCAGCGCGTCGAGAGTGTCTGCGGTCAAACCGAGTTCGCGTCCGCCGGTAGCCGCGCAGCCGTACGCCTTGGCGACTGCGCGCGCGGTGCCGATCCCATTGGCCGCGGGTATCTCGACGGTGCGGATGTCTTCGCGGTTGTAGTCGCGCATCGCGTCGACATCGTTGGGCAGGTTGACGGTTCGGCCGGACAGGCTGCGCGGATTCAGCAGCGCCAGCGTGAGTCGGGGCGGCATCGCGTTCAGATGCAGCAGCGCCTCGGCTCGCGGCCACCCGTGCAGGTGCGCGACACGATCCCGGTCCACCGATGCCGGCAGCCCGATGTAGAGGTCCAGGCCGAGCGGGGCGGCGACCTCGTCGGCGAAGAACTGACCCAGCGTCCGACCGGCAGGGTCGGTGTGCCGGATCAGTTCGGACTCATACCAGCCGAGGGTCAGCGCGTGGTATCCGTGCCGGCTGCCCGGCGGCCACGCCGGCGCTTGTGCCGCCAGCGCCGCCGACAGAGTCTCCTGGTTGGTGAGATCGGCCAGCAGCAGCGGCGCGTCGAGTGCGGACAGCCCGGCTTGATGAGACAGCAACTGCCGCACGGTCACCTCGGCTTTGCCGGCTTGCGCGAACGCCGGCCAGTAGTCGGCAACCTTGGCGTCGTAGCTGATCAGACCGCGCGACGCCGCGACGCTAACCGCCAGGGACGCAATGCCTTTCGTCGTCGAGAACATGTTGACCATGGTGTCGTGCTGCCACGGGGTTTTGGTGAAGCCGTTGCGATAACCGCCCCACATGTCGACGACTTTGACTCCGTCGCGATACACCGCGACCGCGGCGCCGATATCGCGGTGTGCTGCGAAGTTGGCCCGAAATGCGTCGGCGACCTTGCCATAGCCCTCATCGGCATCGCCCTCGACCAGGTCTGGCGAGACCGCTACTTTGCGACTCATTGAGTGGTTATACCGCGATGTGCCCGCCTACGAGCGAAAACTCGGCGGCCGGCGGTGGATCCGCTCGGCGGCGGGTGCGCTGTGCGGTTACCGGTGTGACTCAGCTCAGTTGCGGAATCACTTCTGCGGCAAGGCGTTCCATCTGCTCGCGGTCCTCGGCGACGTCGCGGCCGACCGGATTGAGCAGGATGGTCTGGGCGCCCGCGTCGATGACTTCGCGCAGACCGCCGACAACGTCGTCGACGCTGCCGGACACCGGGACGTCCTCGATGCCGGGCATCCCGCCGTAGATCCGATGCAGTCCGTCGAGCGCGCGTCGGCGCGCCTTGGCCGGGTCGTCGTCGATCATCAGATAGACCCGCTTGCCGATCGGGAAATGTGCGGGATCCTTGCCCTGCTCGGCAAGTTCGCGCCGTACGATCGGCACCGCCTCGGCGAACTTCGCGGTGGTCGACGAACCCGCACCGAGGAACGCGTCGCCGTGCCGCACCGCGCGGGCCAGCGCCTTGGGGGCCTGCCCGCCGAACCAGATCGGGGGATGCGGCCGCTGCACGGGTTTCGGCTGGATCGGCAGATCATCGACCTGGCGGAACCGGCCGTCGAACGTCACCCGCGGCTCGTCGGACCAGGCCGCCTTCATCAGCTGCAGGCCCTCGGTGAAACTACTGATGAACGTGGCGCCGTCCACCCCGAAGGCAGCGAACCTGCGGCGGGCACCGCCCGGTGCCACACCGACATCCAGCCTGCCGTGGCTGAGCCGATCGACCGCGGTTATCGCCGACGCGAGCTGCAGTGGATCGTGCAACGACGAGACCAGGACGGCCACGCCGAGCCGCAACCGTTCGGTGCAGCCGGCAGCCCAGGCGAGCAGCTCGAGCGGCGCAAGCAGCCGCGCCTCGCCGATGATCTGTTCGAGCACCCAGCCGCCTTCGAACCCGAGTTCTTCGGCCCGCTTCAGGTAATCGCGCAAGCCCGCCGAGTCGAAGCCGGTCTCGTCATACTGATGAATCGAGATGGAGAACCGCACCCCATCACCGTACGAGCCGGACCATCGCGGGTCATCGGTAGGCTCGTCATATGTTTTCATTCCTGCCCGACCCGCCGGGTCTCGACGACGTACGTGCCTTGGCTCGCCGGGTGGATACCGCCCGCCACCACGGTGTTCCCAACGGCTGTGTGCTCGAACTCGACCTGCGGGTTCCGCCGCCCGAAGCCAGCAGCCTGGATCCGCTGACGATCATCACCGGCGGCGGCCGTCCGCTGGCGCTGCGGGAGGCGGTGTCCGCGCTGCACCGGGCGGCTGAGGATCGCCGCATCGCCGGCCTGATCGCCCGCGTCGAGCTCCCCGCCGCCGCGGCCGGGCCGGTTCAGGAGCTACGGGAAGCCGTCGCAGCATTCACCGCGGTCAAGCCGTCGCTGGCCTGGGCCGAGACCTATCCCGGAACGCTGTCGTACTACTTGGCGTCGGCGTTCGGCGAGGTGTGGATGCAGCCGGCGGGCGCCGTCGGGCTGATCGGCTTCGCCACCAACGCTCTGTTCCTGCGCGACGCATTGGACAAGGCCGGTATCGAGGCGCAGTTCGTCGCGCGCGGTGAATACAAGTCGGCGATAAACCTTTTCACGCAGGCCCGCTACACCGACGCTCATCGGGAAGCCGACACCCGGCTGCTGGAGAGTTTGCGGGCTCAGGTGTGGCAGGCGATCGCCGCCTCGCGCAACGTCGGTCAGGACGCCCTCGACGAGCTGGCCGATCATGCGCCGCTGCTGCGCGACGTCGCGGTCGAATCAGGTCTGATCGATCGCGTCGGCTTCCGCGACGAAGCGTATGCGCGGGTCGCGGAACTGGTTGGTGCCAAGGGCATTTCGCCGGAGTCCGGTGACGCCGACGGTGACGACGGCCCGCCGCGGCTGTATCTGAGCCGCTACGCGCGGGCCACCGGCCCCGGCGGACCGGCTCGTCCGTCGATACCCGGGCGCGGGCCCAAGTCGACGATCGCCGTCGTCACCGTCGCCGGCGCGATCGTCAGCGGCCGTGGCGGTTCGCGATTGCCGTTCGGCTCGTCCAACGCCGGCGCTGACACCATTGCCGCCGGGCTTCGTCAAGCGGCGCACGATGATTCGGTGTCGGCGATCGTGCTGCGGGTTGACTCGCCGGGCGGTTCGGTCAGCGCGTCGGAAACCATCTGGCGGGAGGTGAAGAAGGCCCGCGAGCGCGGCAAGCCGGTAGTGGCGTCGATGGGTGCGGTCGCCGCCTCCGGCGGCTACTACGTCTCGATGGGCGCTGACGCGATCGTGGCCAACCCCGGCACCATCACGGGTTCGATCGGTGTGCTGACGGGCAAGTTGATCGCCCGGGACCTCAAAGAC
>NZ_DATNJW010000270.1:0-5610 GCF_035603715.1 Mycobacterium sp.
CGTCGGATTTACCAGCGACATCAAAAACCTGCTGCCGATGTTGGCGGTGTTCAAACCGACCGTCGTGGTGTCGGTGCCGCGGGTGTTCGAGAAGGTGTACAACACCGCCGAGCAGAACGCCGCCAACGACGGCAAGGGGCCGATCTTCAAGGCGGCGGCGCAGACCGCGGTCGACTGGAGCCGAGCCCAGGACAGCGGCGGGCCGGGGCTGGTGCTGCGCGCCAAGCATGCGCTGTTCGACCGGTTGGTCTACGGCAAGCTGCGCTCTGCGCTGGGCGGCAACTGCAGCGCCTCGGTGTCCGGTGGGGCACCGCTGGGTGCGCGGCTGGGCCACTTCTACCGCGGCGTGGGCGTGACCATCTACGAGGGCTACGGCCTGACCGAGACCAGTGCGGCGATCACCGTCAACCAGATCGATGCGCTGAAGGTCGGCACAGTCGGAAAGTTGTTGCCGGGCAACAGTATCCGCATCGCCGACGACGGCGAATTGCTGCTGCGCGGCGGTGTGGTGTTCGCCGGCTATTGGCACAACGATCAGGCCACCAGCGAGGCGTTCCAGGACGGCTGGTTCAAGACCGGCGACCTGGGGGCGGTCGACGAACAGGGATTTCTGACAATCACCGGTCGCAAAAAGGAGATCATCGTCACCGCCGGTGGAAAGAACGTCGCCCCAGCCGTTTTGGAAGACCAATTGCGGGCGCACCCGCTGATCAGCCAGGCGATGGTGGTCGGCGACGCCAAGCCGTTCGTTGGAGCGCTGATCACCATCGATCCCGAGGCGTTCGAAGGCTGGAAGCAACGCAACGGCAAGTCGGCCGGCGCCACGGTGGGCGATCTCGCCAACGACCCCGACCTGCTCGCCGAGGTGGACGGCGCTGTCAAACAGGCCAATCTGTCTGTGTCGCATGCGGAGTCGATTCGTAAATTCCGTATTCTGCCCGTCGACTTCACCGAGGACACCGGCGAGCTGACGCCGACGATGAAGGTGAAGCGCAAGGTGGTTGCCGAGAAGTTCGCCGACGACATCGAAGCGATCTATCACAAGGACTAGCCGGTGAGCAGGCCGGACAGCCGCTCGGCCAGATCGTCCCACCGCCACTGGGCGGTTGCCCACTCCCGGCCGGCGGCGCCCATCGCGGCGGCGCGATCCGGATCGGCCAGCAGCTCGCTGACCGCGTCGGTGATCTGCTGCACCGAACGACCGTCGACAACGACCCCAGTCTGGTTGTGCCGCACCGTTTCCGGTGCGCCACCAGAGGTTCCGGCGATCACCGGCACGCCGGTGGCAGAAGCTTCCAGGAAGACGATGCCCAGCCCTTCGACATCCAGCCCGGCGCCACGCGTCCGGCACGGCATGGCGAACACGTCGGCCATCGCGTGATAAGCGGGCAGGTCCGCCGACGGAACACCGCCGGTGAACGTGACGTGATCGCTGACGCCGAAGCGCTCGGCCAGCCCACGCAGCGTGTCCAGATACGGACCCCCGCCGGCGATGACCAGCGCGGCGCCATCCACCCGCTGCCGGATCGCCGGCAGTGCCCGGATCAACATGTCCTGGCCTTTGCGCGGTACCAGCCGGGACAGGCATAGCACCGTGGGCCGCTGGCCCAGACCGTAGCGGGCGCGCAGCTCAGCGCGGCTGCCCGGATCGGGACGGAACCGCTCGGTGTCGACGCCGGGCGGCACGTGTTCCAACCGCGCTTGCGGTCCGAACGCCGACGCGAAACGCCGTCGGGTGTATCGGCTGACGAACGTGACGACATCACTGTCCTCGCCGATGCGACGCAGCACCGACCGTGCCACCGGAACCATCGACCAGCCCACCTCGTGACCATGAGTACTCGCCAGCACCCGGCTGGCCCCGGCTCGACGGGCGCGCTGAGCCAGCAGGCCCAGCGGCGCCGCGGCGCCGAACCAGACGGTGTCGATGCCGTCTTCGGCGATCAGTCGGCGCATCCGGTAGTCGACGGTGGGTACGGGCAACATCAGCGACCCGGGGTGTCGCACCACGCGATAGCCGCCGGTCTGCGCGTCGAAGACGTCGGCGTCCTTCCACTGCGGCGCGTACACCGTCAGGGTGTGCTCGCCGGTGGCGGCCAACCGCGACACCAACTCGACCAGATACGACTGGATGCCGCCACGCCGAGGCGGAAAGTCGTTGGTTACCAGCAGGACCCGGGACACCTACGAAGGCTAGCCTGACGGCCCCGGGCGTCGAAATCGACGGTCAGCGGGTGGGCTGACGTGACAGCCACTGCTGCCAGTCGGCGAGGATCCCGGCCGGGTCGTTGCCCAGCACGTCGTGGACAGCATCGGGCAGATCGGCGTGCCCGTCTCCGCAGGCGGCCCGGTACAGGGCCCGCAGCGTCGGCGCTCCGCGGGTGTCGGCGACGAAAAGCGCGAACAGCCAGGCCCGGTCGTAGGCCTGCGAGCGCTGCGGCCCCGGGGCGGCCAGGTCGGCGTCGGACGGCAGCGCGGTGGGAAGCGGTGCGACGTCGGGCAGCGGGGTGTGCGGCCGCGCGACGTAGTCGGCCACGCCCTCGGTCAGCCAGCGGGGTGCATCCACGGCGGTGTCGGCGCGTGCCGCATAGTGAAAAAGCTCGTGGCTCAACACGATTCGCAACGCCGACCCGCTCATCCCGGCGGCGCCCGGGGCGAAGACTATCCGCTGACCAAGCGCGATCCGCCGGGCGGGTTCGACGCGGTCCGCGACGGCGATGGCGGCGATGTCGGCCCATTGCCCGGCGGGGCCGCCGCCGGCCCGCGCCTCGAATTGCCGCTGCGAGCCGGTGGCCACCACGTCGACGTCGTGCGGCCAGTCGGTTCCCCAGAAGGCTTCCACGGCGTCGACAGCATGACCCATTTCCGCGGCGACGCGTGCCAGCAGGGTTTGTGCTTGCGGCCCGTCGAGGTTGGTCATCACCAGCGTGCGGTCACCGACTTCCAGCCGCCGCGGCGCGCTGACGCCGGCGGATGGTTGCCCGGATCGCTGCGCCGCTGGTCGCTGGGCGTTGATTGCTGCGAAGCCACCGAGGACCAGCTCGACGGCTAATACGCAGGCCAGCAGCCCGCGTCCGCCCCTAGTAGCGGCGGGCGTCGTAGATCGGGCCGGAGGAGTTCATCGGCACCACCCGCACCGGCACGCCGTAGGTGGAGGAATGGATCATCAGGCCGTCACCGATATAGAGGCCGGCGTGCGATGCGTCGGAGTAGAACGTCAGCACGTCACCCGGCTGCAGATCGGACAGCGACACCGGCTGTCCGCCGTGCGCCAGCGCCTGGCTGGAGTGCGGCAGCGCGATGCCGGCCTGCTGGAACGCCCACATCACCAGGCCCGAGCAGTCGAATCCGCCCGGCGCGGCGCCACCCCACGAATAGGGGTCACCGACGCGAGTGAGCGCGGCCTGAACGGCGATCGCACCCTGGCCGGAGCCAGGTCCGGCGCCTGGTCCGGGAGCACCCGGCCCACCGCCCGGCGCCAGTGCTTCAGGTGGTGGAGCCGCGGCGGCCACGGCAGCCGGCGGGACGGGCCCGGGCGCCGCCAACGCGGTGCGCTCCGGCGGGCTCAGCGCCAGGTATTGCGACTTGACGATGCCGATCTGCAGCTGCAGCCGGCTCTGCTTGGACTGCAAGCTCGCGCGCACCGCGGTCGCCTGCTCGGCGGCGGTCTTGGCGTCGGCGGCCGATTTCGCCGATTCCTTCTCGGCTTTGGCTGCCTCTTCGCGGGTGGCGCGGTAGGTGGCCATCTGGCTGAGCATCGCCGTGGAGATCACCCGCTGCACGGCCAGCTTGCCGATCAGCTGCTGCGGTGACTCGGCGGTCATGATCGCGTTCATGCCGTCGGTACGGCCGCCCATGTACATGGCTGCCGCAAACTTGTCGACGTCGGTCTGGTAGGTAGCCAGTCGCGCTTTCGCGGCGTCCGCGGCGGCCTGGTCGTCGTTGTGTTTCTTCTCTGCGGTCCGCTGCGCAGCCAGCTTGTTGTTGAGATCGAGCTGCGCGCTGTGCATTGCTTCGGTGGTCTGCTCGGCCTGCCGGGACAACTCGTTGAGCTTTGCCATCGCGTCATTGGACGGGTCTGCCAGCACATTGCTGGCTGCCACTCCGGACAGCGCAACTAGTCCGGCTAGCGCAAGGACAGCAAAACGCATAGCGACGCGCAAAGACACACGTTCACCGTTTAGCTTTGTCCGCAAAAGTTTGTTTCCTTAAAACCCGCCGGCGTAACGGCCGAATCTGCTTTAGGTCTCAGATAGGTTACGAAACGGCGTCGAGCTTGTCCAACTCTGAGTTGTTAAGAAAACAGCAAGATTTCAGACTAACGCCGTTAGGCGACCCCGGGCCGCTGACGGTGAATGGGTACCAAACGCAGTCTGGGTGCCAATCCCGCGTCGGCGAGTACCTCCAACGCGACGCGCTCATCTTCCAGCAAAGTTTCCGGTACCCCGAGTATCACGCTGACCACGCAGTCACGGCATCCGGGACCGCGCACAGCGCAGTCGTCGCAGTCGATGACCACGGGTTCTGTCGAATCGGGCGGAGTTGCCGCCGCCCAATCAGGCTCACTGTCATGTGCCATCTGGTTGGTCCTCTCCGTCTTGCTCAGCGGTCTTGCCGTGACGCTATCTGCGGGCACCGACAAGTTTTTGCTCTCCGCCCCTCGGCGGCGGGTGGCCCTCTGGCCGCGACGCGCCGGGGTGAAACCCGGGCCGTGTCGGTGTGAGTGGTTAACGTCCCCGCCATGGGCGCGCCCGCTGCCGAGCAGCTGAGCCTCCCCGATCTCGACGGGGCTGCCGAAATATCGCTGCGCGAAACCACTTTCGTCGTTGTCGACCTGGAGACCACTGGCGGTCGCATGACAGCCGCCGACGGGAAGGTCGCTGACGCGATCACCGAGATCGGCGCGGTCAAAGTCCGCGGCGGCGTGGTGCTCGGCGAGTTCGCCACCCTGGTCGACCCGCAGCGCAGCATCCCGCCGCAGATCGTGCAGCTGACCGGCATCACCACCGCGATGGTCTGCGACGCGCCGACCATAGCCGCGGTGCTGCCGATGTTTCTCGAGTTCGCCCGCGGTGCCGTAATGGTCGCCCACAACGCCAGGTTCGACATGGGGTTCCTGCGGGCCGCCGCCGATCAATGCGGCATCCGATGGTCGCGGCCGCAGACGCTGTGCACGGTCCAGCTGGCCCGGCGGGTGCTCAGCCGCGAAGAGGCGCCGAGCGTGCGGCTGGCCGCGCTGGCGCGGCTGTTCGCCGTCGCCAGCCAGCCCACCCACCGGGCACTCGACGACGCCCGGGCCACCGTCGAGGTGCTGCACGCGCTCATCGAACGGGTCGGCAACCAGGGCGTGCACACCTATGCCGAGCTGCGGTCCTACCTGCCCGATGTGTCACCGGCGCAGCGACGCAAACGAGTGTTCGCCGAGGGATTGCCGCGCCGGCCCGGGGTGTACCTGTTTCGCGGCCCGGCCAATGAGGTGCTCTACGTCGGCACCGCAATTAACTTGCGGCGCAGGGTAAGTCAGTACTTCAACGGCTCAGATCAGCGGACCCGGATCAAAGAGATGGTCACGTTGGCCGGCTCCGTCGAGCACGTCGAATGCGCGCACGC
>NZ_DATNJW010000271.1:0-5503 GCF_035603715.1 Mycobacterium sp.
ACCAGCACCATGACGTCGACGATCACCCATGCCGCGGCACGCCGGGCACCCATGCGCTCAGCGCCCATCGGCGCCCCCTGGTGCGGACGCGCCGAAGACCTTGATGAAGATGAAGGCGATCACGGTGACGCAGCCGAAGATCAGCACCGAAATTGCCGAACCCAAACCGACATTGAAGCCTTTGAACAAGTTGTCGTAGCCAAGCACCGACACCGAGCCGGTGTTGCCGGTGCCGCCGGTGAGGACGTAGATGTTGTCGAAGATCCGGAACGCATCCAGCGTGCGGAACAGCAGCGCGACCAGGATCGCCGGTTTGATCAGCGGCAGCGTGATCTTCCGCAGCCGCCGCCATGCGCCGGCGCCGTCGATCTCTGCGGCCTGCAGTAGGTCGGCCGGCACCAGCGCCAGGCCGGCCAGTAGCAACAGCGACATGAACGGCGTTGTCTTCCACACCTCGGCGATCACGACGACGCCCAGCGACGAAAACTGGTGAGTCAGAGGAGCGCTGCCGTGTGGCAGCAGGTTGGCGAGATAGCCGGTGCCGGGCGTCCAGGCGTAGTACCAACTGTAGGAGGCGGCGACCGTGACGATGCCGTACGGAATGAGCACCGCGGTGCGCACCAGGCCCTTACCGATCAGGGTCCGGTGCATCGCCAGCGCCAGCGCCAGGCCGAGCACGAATTCGATGGACACCGAAGCGACCGTGATCGCCAACGTCACCGCCAGCGCCGTCCACCAGTACCGATCGGTCAAGATCGTTTGGTAGTTGCCCAAGCCGATGAACCGGGTGTCATTCGGGGTGGTCAGGTTATTGCGTTGCAGGCTCAGCCAAATCGCGTAGCCGATCGGATATGCCGTGACGGCTAGCATCAGTAATGCGGCGGGCCCGACAAGGATGAACGCCAGTCGGGTGTCCGACTTCCGGTTCTCGGTTGTCACGGCAGCAGACCCTTGCCGTCGATCGCTTTGCGCACCTGCACGGCGAGCTCGTCGGCCGTCGTCTCCGGGTCGATCCGGGTGATCGGCGCGAGCGTGGCGGCGATGCGCGTCGACACCGCCTGGTAGGCCGGCGTCACGAGCCGCACCGCGGGTTTGGTGAGCTGTCGCCGAATGATCTCGTACATCGGGTACTTCGCCTGGAATTGCGGGTCGGCGTACAGCGAGGTCCGCACCGCCGGCACGCCACCTTCCAGCGAGATGTACTTCTCGTTGCTCGCGTCACGCAGGCACCGGATCGCTTCGTAGGCCTCGGCTTTGTGCCGAGTGGTCTTGGACACCGCCAGGTTCAGCCCACCGATCGTCACCGTCGCCGGCTTCCCCGGCCGCACCGCCGGGTAGGGCGCGAAGCCGAAAATCCTTGTGCTGGCGTCATAGGCTTCGCGGAATTGCTGTTCGGTCGGGGCGAACGATCCGACGTCGTTGATGCTGCCCGCCAGCTTCGCACTGCGGTTGAGCGGCAAGAACGGCACTCCGCCCTTGACCGCGTTTTCCAGCATCGACGCCAGCGCATAGGGCCAATTCACTTCCAGCGCAGACTTTCCCTGCTCGAACGCCAGCCGCGCGGTGCCCGCGTCGCTTCGGGTCACCGAAGGGTCGGCGCCGGGCGCGGTAGCCACCGACTTCATGATCTGCAACGCCGTGACGGTGGAGGTCCGGTGCGCGGGCGTGTCGGTGAGGGTGACCGTGCTGCCGTCGTCGGAAAGCACTTGGCCGCCGGCACTTTCCAGCAGCGTGTTGAACCAGACCACCACACCCTCATTCTGGTTGGCTTGCACCCCGATCCAGCTGGGTCCGCCCGCGGCGTGCAACCGGGCGGCCTCGGCCAGCACCCCGCTCCAGGTTTCCGGCGGCTTGTTCATCAAATCCGGCCGGTACCAGAGCAATTGGGTGTTCGTGCTGACGGGCGCGGCATACAACCGGTGCCGCCAGATCGCGGTGCTCAACGGCCCGGGCAAGGTATCGGTGGTGGCGTCGGCCTCCGCGCGACGGGCCGGGTCGTCCGATAGCGGCAGCACCCAGCCCGCTTCGGCGAACTCGGCAGTCCAGATCACGTCCATCGCGATCACGTCGACGGTGTGGTCGTTGGCGCTCAGTCGGCGGGCCAACTGCACTCGCTGGTCATCGGTGCCCCGCGGCAGGCTGACCTGCCGAACGCTGAATCGGCCGCCGAACTGGTCGGTGCAGCGCTGGGCCACCGCGGTGAACGTCGCGGCGTCGCCGGCCGGGGTGTAAAGGCTGATCACCCGCCCACTGTCACCGGCTCCGCAGGAAGATATCGCTGATCCGGCGGTCAGCAACGCCAGCGCGACGGCGCCGACCCGGCGTGCGCGTCCGTGACGAGTCGCCACGAATCAGATGGCCAGGCGCGCAAGCAGATCCCGAGCGTGCTCAGCGTTCTGCGGGTCGCAGAGAACGTCGTATCGGCCGGCCACCAATTGCAGCGTGGAACTGAAGTCCCGGGTGCCGCGCGCCATCGAGTACGGAATCGCCGAGGTGATCAGGCCGAAGAAAACTCCGGCGACCAGACCGGTGGTCAACGCCTCCAGCGGGTGGGGGCTGGAGAACAACAAGGTCAGCACCAAGCCGATGAAGAGGCCCAGCCAGGCGCCGCTGATCACGCCGCCGCCCAACACTTTCGGCCAGGTCAGCCGCCCGGTGACCCGCTCGACCTGCATCAGATCCACTCCGACGATCGTCACCTGTTGCACCGGGAACTGTTGATCGGACAGGTAGTCCACGGCGCGCTGCGCTTCGGCATACGTGGGGTACGAACCGACCGGCCAGCCTTTCGGCGGCGTCGGTAATCCGGGCGCACGCCGGCTCCCCGCCGGTGCGCCGGGTGCGGCACCGGGAACCTGTCCCGGCTGAAAAGGGCTGCTCATATATTCCATTCTGCTCTGTTATCGCCGCGCCGAGCTCAACAACTATCGGCTTGCCCATCACCTGCGCAAACGCTGGCCCAACTGGGCGTCACGCTAGGTTGAACACCATGACAGGTCAGGGCGGTGACCACGGTGAGGAGTACGGCGCTTACGCAGACCAGCCGCGCCCCTGGGAGCAGTACCCACATCCGCCGGTAGACCCGCAGGCCCCGGTGAACTATCCGGAGTTCGCGCCGCCATTTCCTCCGCAGCCGCAATACCCTCCGCAGCCGCCGCCGGGGCCTCCGTACGGCTATCCGCCACCAGCGCCCGGCGGGCCGATCGGGTACGGCGGACCCCCGCCCTATCCCGGTCCATATGACCCCTACCAGGTCTATCAAGCCGGCTCGTATGGCACCAATGGGCTGGCCATCGCATCGCTGATCACCTCGATCGCGGGTGTGGTGCTCGGCATCCCGCTGGCCATCTTCTGCTATGTCGGGCTGCTGATTCCCGTCGTCGGCGTGGTGCTGGGCGCCGTCGCACTCAGCCAGATCAGACGGACTCATCAGCCCGGCCGCGGGTTGGCCATCGCCGGAATCGTCATCGGCTGCCTCGCCACGGTGGCGATGTTGTTCTTGCTGGCGATGGTCATGCTGACCGCCGCCGCGCTGAAGTCCCCGATGCTGACGTGGCTCTGACCGGAGTTACCCCGTCGGCGGGACGAACCGGTCGGACTGCCGCTCCATACCTGCCGCGCGTCCCTTGGCCGCGATCACCAACGCCATCTTGCGGCTGGCTTCGTCGAGCATCTCGTCGCCGAGCATCACCGCTCCGCGGGCACCGCCGGCCGCCGACGTGTGCCACTCGTAGGCCTCCAGGATCAACTCAGCGTGGTCGTAATCGGCCTGCCGCGGACTGAAGATCTCGTTGCCCGCCGCGATCTGGTCGGGGTGCAGCACCCACTTGCCGTCGTAGCCGAGCGCGGCGGATCGGCCCGCCACCCGCCGGAACGCCTCCACATCACGCACTTTCAGATACGGGCCGTCGACAGCGGCGACGCCGTGGGCGCGCGCGGCCACCAGGATCGTCATCAGCACGTGGTGATAAGCGTCGCCGACGTCGTAGCCCTCGGGTTGCTCGCCGACGACCAGCGTGCGGGTGTTCAGATTCGCCATCAGGTCGGCGGGACCGAGCACCAGGGCCTGCACCCGAGGCACGGCGGCGATCGCGTTGATGTTCATCAACCCGCGGGCATCTTCGATCTGCGCGTCAATGCCGATCTCGCCCACCGGAAGTCCGTGGACCGCCTCCAACTGAGTCAGCAGCAGATCGAGCGCCTGGACGTGTGAGACGTCGGAAACTTTCGGCAGCACCACCACGTCGAGCTTGGCGTCGGGCACTGCCCCGACAGCCGACACCACTTCGATGACGTCGGCGTGCGTCCAAGGCGTGGTCCAGTCGTTGACCCGCACGCCGCGCAACTGTCCGGCCCAACCGGGCGCGGCCAATGCGGCGGCCACCCGGCCGCGGGCATCGGCCTTGGCGTCGGGTGCGACGGCGTCCTCGAGATCAAGGAAGACCTCATCGGCCGGAAGACCTTTGGACTTGTCGATCATCTTCTGGCTGCTGCCCGGCACAGACAGGCAAGTTCGGCGGGGCCGATAGGCGTTGTTCACGCTTCACTCCTACCCTTTCAACCATGGCCTCGATCAACAGGGTGTATGCGGCTCGGCTGGCGCGAATGCAAGTCCTGGGCCCGATGGGCGAGTCGCTCGGCCGAGTGCGCGACGTCGTGGTCAGCATCAGCATCGTTCGCCAGCAACCCCGGGTCCTTGGACTCGTCGTCGAAATGAGTTCGCGCCGAAGAATTTTCGTACCGATTCTGCGAGTTGCGTCGTTCGAACCCAACGCGGTGACCCTCAACACCAACAACGTCTCGATGAGCCGGTTCGATCAACGGCCGGGCGAGGTTCTGGTACTGGGACAGATCGTGGACACCAAGGTCCGGGTCAACGATCCGCAATTACCTGAGCTGGCCGACATCGACGTGGTCGTCACCGACTTGGGTTTGGAGCAGACGCGAACGCGCGACTGGATGGTGACGCGAGTCTCGGTGCGCGTGCCGCGGCGCATCGGCCGACGCACCACCACACACGTGGTGGGCTGGCGCAGCGTGCAGGGGCTGACTCCGTCCGCGCTGGCGATGCCGGGACAGGCTGTGGCGCAGCTGCTGCATCAGTTCGAGAAGTGGCGGCCGATCCAGGTGGCCGACGCGATACGGGAGTTGCCGACGAAACGCCGTTACGAGGTGGCCAGTGCGCTGGACAACGATCGGCTTGCCGACATCTTGCAAGAGCTTCCGGAAGACGAGCAGGCCGAGTTGCTGATGCAGCTCGGCGACGCGCGCGCGGCCGACGTGCTCGAGGAGATGGACCCCGACGACGCCGCCGACCTGCTCGGCACGATGAATCCGACCCTGGCCGAGAGGCTGCTGCGGCAGATGGATCCCGAGGAGTCAGACCCGGTGCGGCGCATGTTGCGGCACTCACCGGACACCGCGGGCGGCCTGATGACCCCCGAGCCGGTGGTCTTGACCCCGGACACCTCGGTCGCCGAGGCGCTGGCCCGGGTGCGCGACC